>JASHTQ010000262.1 GCA_030040475.1 Streptosporangiaceae bacterium | reverse complement strand
GGATGACGATCCGGTCGGGCGGCGGCGCGGCGACGGGGTCGTCGGCGTTCGCGGCGGCCACGGCGACGAACCGGGCCGACCCGCCCGCCCGGAGCGCGGGAGCGGGACGGCCCAGTACGGTCCAGGCGTCGGTCGTTACCGCGGCGAGCGCCTGGGTCGGGGTGAGGTGGGCGGCCGCGGCGAGCAGCGAGGCGGTCTCGAGCGGGTCGGTCCGCCCGAGCGGGTTGAACGGGTCGCGGAGGTTGTCGGCTCCGGCGGCGACCGGCACGCCGGCGTCCCGCAGCGCCGCGACGGCGGTCAGGCCGCGGCACGGTGCCGGGCCGTCGTCGCGGCCCTGCAGCCACAGGTTGGTCTGCGGCAGGGTGACCACGCCGATCCCGGCCTCGGCCAGCGCCTGCGCGATGCGCCGCCGGGCGGCGGGCGGCCGGCTGGCCAGGCTCACCGCGTGGCTCGCGGTGACGCGCTCCGCGAACCCCTGCCTGACCAGGTCGATCAGCACCCGGAGGGTGTCGGCGGCCGGGTCGGTGGTCTCGTCGACGTGCAGGTCGACCGGCAGGCCGGCCGCGGCGGCGATGTCGAACAGCAGGTCGCAGGCCTCGGCGGGGTCCGGGTCGAGCCAGGGCGCGCCGCCGACCGCGTCGGCGCCGGCGTCGATCGCGTCGCGGAGCGCGGCCAGGTTCTCGCGGCCGGCCATGCCGGTCACCGGGCAGTTGGCCGCGGCGACGATCTCGATGTCCACCGTCCGAGCCAGCTCGTCCCTGACGGCCCGCAAGGCCTGGACCGGGATCGTGCCGACCACGGGCGAGACATCGGTGTGCGCGCGGACGGCGGTCGTGCCGCTGGCAAGGTAGCCGAGCGCGGCGCGGCGCGCCCGGCCGGCGAAGTCCGCCTCGGTCAGGCTGCCGCGCAGGTCGAGCCAGGCCGCGATCGCCCCTCGCAGGTCCGGGGTGGCCGGCGTCGTCCGGTCGGCGGTGAACGCCTTGTCGAGGTGGGCGTGCGGCTCGGCAGGGCCGGGCAGCAGGACGTATCCGGCCAGGTCAATTTCGCCGTCTCCGGGTGCGGGGCGGACGTCCTCCCCCACCGCCGCGACCTGGTCGCCCCGGATCCTGACGCTGCCCTGGACGCCGGCGGCGTTGGTAAGCACCAGCCCGTTCGTCATGGCGCGACGCGTCCGGCCGAGGCCGTCAGGCCCGCGTCCGCGGCGAGCGCGGCGATGTCGGCGAGGTGCGCGGTCGTGTACTCGTGCGGGCCGAATGCCACCAGCTCGGGCGCCGCGGCCTCGACCGCGGCGGCCAGGTTGCTGACCACGGCCGCCCGGTCGCCGGTGATGGCGAAGGCGCCGAGCACCTCGTCGGGCACCAGCTCGCCGGCCGCGCCGGGGCCGTCGGACGCCAGCGCGGCGCGCAGCCGCGCGACCAGCCCGTCGTCGACGCCGAGCCGGTCACGCCAGACGGCCGGCATGTCGACGGTCATGTAGGACAGGTGCTGCCTGATGGCCTCCAGGTGGCCTTGCGTCCAGCCGACCATGGGGTTCCACGCGACGCGCGGTTTCCGGCCCGCCTTCTTGGCGTCGTCGCGAAGTGCCCGGGTGAACGCGCCGATCTCGGCGACCGGCTTGCCGGCCACGATGACCCAGTCGGCGCGCTGCGCGGACAGCCGCGCGACGCGCGGTCCCCGGCCGGCGATCGCCACCGGGAGGCGGCCCGGCGCCCAGTCCAGCCGCGCCCGCGACGCGCTGAACTCGCCTTTGTGGTCGACCGTCTTCCCGGCCAGCAGGTCGTCGATCACCTCGACCGCCTCGGCCAGCGCGGTGAACGGCCGGGCCGGCGTCAGGCCCATCGGGCCGAACACCAGCGTGCCGCCGGCGCCGAGCCCCGCGACGACCCGGCCGGGCGCGACCTCGGCGAGCGAACCGAGCGCGGCCGCGGTCGCCACCGGGTGGCGGCTGTGCGGGTTGGTGATGGCCGGGACGAGCGCCAGCCGGCGGGTCGCCACCGCGATCGCGGTGAGCGTCACGTACAGGTCGCGGTCGACGCCCTCGTCGGCGAGCAGCAGCGCGGCGGCGCCGAGATCCTCTGCCGCGACGGCCAGCCGCACCAGTTCCGGTACCGGGCGGACGGCGTGCAGCCAGACGCCCCAGCGTCGGGTGCCGGGCCGCTCAGCCGACATTCGGGACGACCTTCTCGGCGATGAGGCGAAGACCCTCGGCGCGTTCTGGTCCGGGGACGTGCTGGACGATCAGGCCGCGCAGGCCCGCCTCGGCGTATTCGCGGAACCTGCGGACGGCGAGCTTCGTGTCGCCGGCTACCGCGAAGGTGTCGATCTGCTCGTCGGTGACCAGGGCGGCGCCGGCCTCGACGCCGTGCTCGGCGGTCACCTCGCGGACCTTGGCGATGTCGCCGGCGCCGGCGCCGGAGTGCTCGTACACGACCCTTTCCACCCGGTACAGGTAGTAGGCGAGCCCGGGCTTGACCGCTTCCCGCGCGGCCTTGGCGTCGGCGTGCACGGAAACCATCAGCGGGGCCGCGATGTCCTGGGCTTCCGGGTCACGGCCGGCGTCCTTGGCCCCCCGGCCGATCACGCCGATGGCCCACCGGACATAGCCGGTCGACATGATCGCGCCGAGTTCGACGCTGTCGGCGTAGGCGCCGGAGGCGCGCAGCATCCGCTCGTTTACCGCCCCTGAGTAGACGGGGAGGTCGCGGCGCAGTGGCTCGAAGTCCAGCTTGGCTTTGGGCGAGATCGTGAACTGCTCGCTGGCGGGCACCGGCTCGCCGCGCAGCAGCGCGCGGATGATCTGGATGGCCTCGATCGTCGAGGTGTACGGCCGCCTGGTCCGCTCGTCGGCCTCGCCGAGGTTGCGCAGGTTCCACTGCGCCGCGCCGATGCCCAGCAAGAGCCTGCCACCGGACGCCTCGTCCAGGGTGGCCGCCTCCATGGCGATCACCGACGGGTGACGGTGGAAGGGGTTGACGATGCCGAGGCCGATCCTGGCGGCCCTGGTGTTCGCCGCGATCGTCGAGGCGACGGTGAAGATGCCGCGGTAGTGACCGTTCTCGTTGGTCCAGATCTCCGGGTAGCCGAGGCTCTCGGCGAGGCGGGATTGCTCGACGATCTCCGCGATCGGCCGGTCGTTCTGCAGCGAGACGGCGAACCGGACGGGATGTGTGCTCATGCTGCCTCACGCCTCACGCTTCGCGCTGCAGGCCGAGGCCGGCCGCCACCCGGTTGATGTAGCAGTAGTACGCGGCGATGTTGTTGATGTCGAGGATGTCCAGGTCGCCGAAGCCCTCGTCGCGCAGCGCGGTCACGTCCTGCTCGACGATGTGCCGCGGGTCGGTGACCAGCTTGCGCGCGTAGGCGATGGCGGCGTCGGCCTTGGCGTCGCCGGTCGTGACGCCCTCGGGATCCTTCTTGATTTTCTGCGCCAGCTCGCCGTGGCCGGCCGCGGTCAGCTTCTCGGTGTGCCCGACGGTGCAGAACAGGCAGCCGTTGAGCACCGAGGTGAGCAGCGCGACCGCCCGCCGCACGTGGTCGGGGACGTCGGACGGGGTCGCGTCCACCACCTCGTACAGCTTGAGCCGCACGGCTACCAGGTCGGGGTACAGGCCGCCGATCTGGGTCAGCTCGGTGACATGGCCGATCTTCTCGAGCTGGGACCGGTAGGCCTCGGCCAGCGCCCCGGTGGCGTGATCCGGCGGGACGCCGGCGATCCAGCCGCTGTCCTTCTCTGCCCTGCCCGTCTCCGCTCTGCCTGTCTCCGCGCTCAGGGCGCTGCCCTGCGTCATCGCACTGCTCCTCGGTTGCGCCTTCTCGGGACCCGGGCCGCTAGTCTACTATACAAGTCGGAAATATAGTTATAGCTTCTACCTGTGTGTCCGGACTTGCCGCCGATACTCGTCGACCGTGTCTTCGACGATCCCGACGCGGTCCTCGACC
>JASHTQ010000261.1 GCA_030040475.1 Streptosporangiaceae bacterium | reverse complement strand
GAGCACCCGCTTGGCCTCCTCGCGCTGCGCCTGGGTACCGACGTCGTTGACCTGCCAGGTCGCGGCGGCCAGCTGGCCGATCAGCTCGCGGTACTCCAGGAACTCGCCGATCCGGGCCTCCTGCGGGCCAGCCTCCCAGAGCCGGGCGATTTGCCCGGCGTTCCGCGCGGCGTGCTCGCGGCCCGCCCGGGTCAGCGCGCACAGCCTGCGCCCGTCGCCGTCGGTGGGCTCGATCAGCCCCTCGTCCTCCAGCTGGGAGATCGCGGGGTAGACGGAGCCGGAGCTCACCCGCCACAGGCCGCCGGTGCGCTTGCCGATCTCCTGGATGATCTGGTAGCCGTTGCGCGGCCCCTCGCTCATCAGCGAGATGATCGCCGCGCGCACGTCGCCGCGTCCGGCCCGGCCGTACCCGCGACCGCGGCCGGATCCGTCTGCGCGACGGTGCCCCTCGCCGTGGCGACGGCCGCGGAGCTCGGGACGCGGGCCCTCCAGGCCCGAACCGAAGTTCCTCACGATGACGTCTCCGATCGAATCATATCGCCGACATGTTAAAGATATAGCGCTAACGCGGGCTGCGCGAGTCGCTCCCAGCGGGCCGCTAGGAGGCACAGGACGACGTCGGCCGGCTCCGGGGGCCGCGGGCATGAACAACCGGGCCGGTTTCGTGTGCCTGGGACGATGCCCGGCCGGCCGCCGGCTGAGACAGTGGGGCATGACCGAGAAATCCACCGTCCGAAGCGTGACCTATGACCTGCTGCGATCCCTCGGGCTGACCACCGTCTTCGGCAATCCCGGCTCGACCGAGCAGACGTTCCTGCAGGAGTTCCCGCACGATTTCGGCTACGTGCTGGCGCTCCAGGAGGCGTCCGCGATCGCGATGGCCGACGCCTTCGCCCAGGTCACCGGGCGCCCGGCGCTGGTCAACCTGCACTCATCCGCGGGGCTCGGCAACTCGCTCGGGAACCTGGTCGCGGCCTACCACGGGAACACGCCGCTGATCGTGACCTCGGGACAGCAGCACAGGGAGCTGCTGATCGGCGAGCCGTACCTGGGCAACCGCGAGGCGACCACGTTCCCGAGGCCGTGGGTGAAGTGGTCCTACGAGCCTGCCAGGGCGCAGGACGTGCCCGAGGCGTTCATGCGCGCCTACGCGACGGCGCTGCAGCCGCCGGCCGGGCCCGTGTACCTGTCGATCCCGCTGGACGACTGGAACCAGCCGCCCGACGGCCCGGCCCGGGTCCGGACGGTGAGCCGCCGGACGGCCCCCGACGCCGAACGGCTGCGGCTGTTCGCCGACCGCATCTCCGCCAGCCGCCGTCCCGCGCTGGTCTTCGGCCCCGAGGTGGACCGCGCGGGCGGGTGGGACGCGGCCGTCGCCCTGGCCGAGAAGCTGCGCGCCGCCGTCTACGGATCACCGCTGCTCGACCGCGCCTCCTTCCCCGAGGACCATCCCCTGTTCGGCGGGCCGCTCGGCATGTCGGTCAAGACGATCGGCGACCGGCTGGCCGGGCACGACCTGGCCGTCGTGATCGGCGCCGAGGTGTTCAGGTACTACCCGTACATCCCCGGCGACCTCCTCCCGGCCGGCACGGAGCTGCTGCAGATCACCGCGAGCCCCGAGGTCGCCGCGTCCGCCCGGGTCGGCGACAGCCTGCTCGGCGACCCCAAGCTCGCGATCGAGCAGCTGCTTGACCTGGTCGCGGAGGGCTCCGCGCGAACCGCCCCCGAGCCGATGGCCCGGCCGCGCCTGCTCCCGCAGACGGAACGCAGCCCGCTCACCCCGCCGGAGGTCTACGCGGTGCTGAGCCGGGTCAGGCCGCCGGACTCCGTCATCGTGAACGAGTCGACCTCCACCATGGCCCAGCAGATCGAGTGGCTCCCGACGGTCAGGACCTGCTCGTTCTTCGCCACCGCCAGCGGCGGCATCGGCTGGGGCATCCCGGCCGCGGTCGGCGTCGCGCTCGGCGACCGGGACCGGGGCGTCCGCAGGCCGGTCATCGCCCTGATCGGCGACGGCTCGTCGCAGTACTCCGTGCAGGCCCTCTGGACCGCCGCCCAGCACCGGCTGCCGATCGTCTACGTCGTGATGCGGAACGAGGAGTACTCCATCCTCAAGTCCTTCGCGGTCCTCGAGCAAACCCCCGGC
Source organism: Streptosporangiaceae bacterium (assembly GCA_030040475.1). The sequence continues at coordinate 4,652 of JASHTQ010000261.1, read as the reverse complement.
GTCCCTGGCCTGGACCTGCCCGGCCTCGGCATCGCCGACCTGGCCCGCGGCTTCGGCTGCCGCGCCGTCGACGTCCAGGCCACCGAGGAACTAGACCAGGAGGTCAAGACGGCCCTGGCCGCCGACACTCCCACCGTCATCGTGGTCCGCACCCAGCCCCAAAAGGCAATGCTGTAACAGGCTCAGCCGCGCCCCAGCGTAATGAAACCCGCCTTTCAGTACCTCCCAGGGTGCTGAAACCCGGGTTTCATTACGCTCAGGGCGGGACCGGGCGGGACCGGGCGGGACGCTCAGGGCGGGGCCGGCTCGGGCGGGACGCTCGGGACGCTCAGGGCGGGGCGGGGCCGGGCGGGACGCTCAGGGCGGGGGCCGCGGCTCAGGCGTGGTCGACGAAGAGGTCGACGGCGGGCTCCGCGCCCACCACGTAGGCGTACTGGGCGAAGTCGGTGACGCCCTCGGCGGCCAGGACGTCCTCGCAGAGGAACGCGTTGCCGGTGCACTCGCGGCTGGGCTTGGTGATGACCGCGTAGGCGGCGTCGGCGTACAGTTCGGGGCGGCGGGCGCGGGCCATCGCCTCGTCGCCGCCGAGCAGGTTTTGCACCGCGGCGGTGGCGATCAGCGTCCGCGGCCACAGCGCGTTGGAGGCGATGCCGTCCTCGGCGAACTCGGCGGCGAACCCCAGCGCGGCGAGCGTCATCCCGTACTTGACGATCGTGTACCCGATGTGCGGGCCGAGCCACCGCGGCTCCAGGCTGACCGGCGGGGACAGCGTCAGGATGTGCGGGTTCGCCGACCGCTTCAGGTGCGGGATGCAGGCCCGGCTGACGACGAACGTGCCGCGGGTGTTGATCGACTGCATCAGGTCGTACCGCTTGACCTCAAGCGCCTCGGTGCCCGACAGGTTGATCGCCGAGGCGTTGTTGACGCACACGTCGATCCCGCCGAACCGCTCCACGGCGAGCGCGACGGCGCCGGCGACCTGCGCCTCGTCGCGGATGTCGCCGACCACCGGCAGCGCCTGGCCGCCGACCGCCTCGATCTGCGCGGCGGCGGTGTACACCGTCCCCTCCAGCTTCGGGTGCGGATCGGCGGTCTTGGCGATCAGCGCGACGTTGGCGCCGTCCCGCGCCGCCCGCAGCGCGATCGCCAGGCCGATGCCGCGGCTGCCGCCGGAGATGAACAGGGTCTTGCCGCCCAGGGTCATCGAAGCCTTCCTTCTCCAGGAACCACCGTCCGTTCGGTAAAAATCGATTATCCCGAACGGGCGGTGGTATCACTTCCAGCTCAGCCGGACTCCGTCCCCTCGCTGTCCTTGAGGCGGCGCCGGGACGCTTCCACCTCGGCCTCGGCGACGGCGCGGTCGGCCCACGACGCGCCCTCGACGCTCTTGCCCGGCTCGAGCTCCTTGTAGATCAGGAAGAAGTGCTCGATCTCCAGCCGGTCGAACCGGGGCAGATCGTGGACGTCGCGCAGGTGCTCCTGGCGCGGGTCGCCGGCCGGCACGCAGAGGACCTTGTCGTCGGGGCCGTTCTCGTCGGTCATCCGGAACATGCCGATCGGCCGGCTGCGGATCAGGCAGCCGGGGAAGGTGGGCTCGAGCACCAGCACGAGCGCGTCGAGCGGGTCGCCGTCCTCGCCGAGGGTGTCCGGCACGAAGCCGTAGTCGGCCGGGTACTGCGTCGCGGTGAACAGCGTCCGGTCCAGGCGGATCAGGCCGCTGTGGTGGTCGACCTCGTACTTGTTCCTGCTGCCCCGCGGGATCTCGATCACCACGTCGAATTCCATGGCGGTCACGCCGGCGGGGTGCTGAGCAGCAGCGCGTAGGCCCGGCGATCCAGCCGGCCGGACAGGTCGAGGTGGACGAACTTCTCCTCGGTGTACTCATCCAGCGAGTGCGGGCCCAGCTCGCGGCCCAGGCCGCTCTGCTTGTACCCGCCGAACGGGTAGGCGGCGTTGACCATGTGCCAGTCGTTGATCCAGACCGTGCCGGCCTCGAGCTGGTCGGCCACGTCGAGGGCGCGCTGGTTGTCGGCGCTCCAGACGCCGGCGGACAGGCCGTACTCGGTGTCGTTGGCGATCGCGATCGCCCGCTCGGTGCTGTCCGCGCGGATCACCGCCAGGACCGGGCCGAAGATCTCCTCGCGGGCGATCGTCATGTCGTTGCTGACGTCGGTGAAGATCGTCGGCTCGACCCAGAAGCCGCGCTCGAACCCCGGGCCGGCCGGCCTGCCCCCGCCGTAGGCCAGCGTCGCGCCCTCGGCCTTGCCGGTCTCGATGTAACCCAGGATCCGGTCCTGCGCCTCGGCCGAGATGACCGGGCCGAGGTCCGTCGCCGGGTCCAGCGGGTCCCCGATCGTGATCGTGGCGATCCGCTCGATCAGCCGCTCGACGAACTTGTCTGCGATGGCGTCGGCGACGATGATCCTGGTGCCCGACTCGCACGCCTGCCCCTGGTTCAGCAGGCAGCCGAACAGCGTGCCGTCCGCGGCCAGGTCGATGTCGGCGTCGTCGAGCACGACGTTCGGGCCCTTGCCGCCGAGTTCCAGCGTGATCCGCTTGACGTTGCCCGCGGCCATCCGCATGATCTCCCGCCCGACCGCGGTCGAGCCGGTGAAGGCGATCTTCCGCACGTCCGGGTGGCTGGCCAGCCGGGCTCCCACCACCGTGCCCTCCCCCGGCACCACGTTCAGCACGCCCGGCGGCAGCCCGCACTCCTGCGCGATCCTGGCGAACTCGAGCAGGGTCAGCGGGGTGTGCTCGTCCGGCTTGATCACCATCGTGTTGCCCGCGGCCAGCGCCGGGCCGATCTTCCAGATGGCAAGCAGCAGCGGGAAGTTCCACGGCACGATCGCGCCGCACACGCCGACCGGCTCGCGCCGGACGATGCCGTCGGCCAGCGTCGGCACGTGCAGCGTGGGCCCGGTGTGCTCGAAGGCGTAGGTCCGGGCGAGGCCGGCGAAGTAGCGCAGGTGGGCGATGGAGAAGCCGATCTGGAACGCCCCGGCCTGGCGGACCGGCGCGCCGTTCTCCTGGGCCTCGAGGACCGCCAGCCTGCTGAGCTGCTCGGTGAGCCCGTCGGCTATCGCGTCGAGCACGGCGGCCCGCTGGGCCGGCGGCGTGCCGCGCCACCGGCCGTCGTCGTGCGCGGCCTTGGCCGCCGCGACCGCCCGGTCGGTGTCCTCGACGCTGCCCATGGCCACGGTGGCGACCGGTTCCTCGGTGGCCGGGCTGCGGACCTCGGACCGGTTCTCGGAGTCGACCCACTCTCCGTCGATGAGCATGTCGTAGCGCGGGACGGCATCCATGCCGGCCTCCTTTTCGCGGTTGTGGTCCACGACACTAAGAGGCGTCGAACCCCTGGTGAACGTGCTGGCGGCACGAGGATGGGCCGTTTCCTCGGACCACCGGCACAACGGTTGTGCCGTGGTACCAACACCGCGGGGCATGCTTGATCCCGGGGACCGAGGACCGGGCCGGCTCGCCGTCCCACAATGAGCAGCGTGACGAACCTTGCCAGGAACCTGACGAACACGACCCGCGTGCACGCCGGACGCGTCGCCGTCCGGGTGGACAACGCGGCGATGACGTACCGCGCGCTGGACGAGGCGAGCGCCCGGGTCGCCGGGCTGCTGCACGAGCGCGGGGTCAAGCCCGGCGACCGGATCGGGATCATGATGCCGAACGTCGCCGAGGTGCCCGTCGTGTACTACGGCGTGCTGCGGGCCGGCGGCGTCGTCGTCCCGATGAACCCGCTGCTGAAGTCCCGCGAGGTCGCCTACTACCTGGGTGACTCCGGGGCCGGGCTGCTGTTCGCCTGGCACGCGTTCGCCGACCCCGCCCGGGCCGGCGCCGAGCAGGCCGAGGCCGAGGCGATCATCGTGGACGGCGCCAGCTTCCCCGAGCTGCTCGCCTCGGTCGAGCCTTCCTACGAGGTGGTCGACAGGGACGACTCCGACACCTCGGTCATCCTGTACACCTCGGGCACGACCGGCCACCCGAAGGGCGCCGAGCTCACCCACGGCAACCTGCGCAGCAATACCGAGGTGTCGTGCACCGACATCGTCCGCGCGCGCCCCGACGACGTCATCTTCGGGGGGCTGCCGCTGTTCCACGTGTTCGGGCAGACGGTGGCGCTGAACGTGTCGGTTGCGTCGGGCGCGTGCCTGACGCTGCTGCCGCGGTTCGACGCCGAGCACGCGCTGCGGATCATCGCCGAGCACAAGGTCACCGTGTTCGAGGGCGTGCCGACCATGTTCGTGGCGCTGCTGCACGCGCCGGACCGCGGCTCGTATGACACCTCGTCGCTGCGGATGTGCATCTCCGGCGGCGCGGCGCTGCCGGTCGAGGTGCTGCGCGGGTTCGAGGAGGCGTTCGGCGTCCCGGTGCTCGAGGGGTACGGGCTCTCGGAGACCTCGCCGGTCGCCTCGTTCAACCACCCGGACCGCGAGCAGAAGCCGGGCTCGATCGGCACGCCGATCAGGGACGTGCGGATGCGGGTCGTTGACGACGCCGACGTGCCGGTCCCGCAGGGCGAGGTCGGCGAGATCGTCATCACCGGGCCGAACGTGATGAAGGGCTACTGGCTCCGCCCCGAGGCGACCGCCGAGGCGCTCCGCGACGGCTGGTTCCACACCGGCGACCTCGCTCGGGTG
>JASHTQ010000260.1 GCA_030040475.1 Streptosporangiaceae bacterium | reverse complement strand
CTTTCCCAACATCCCGTACCCGTATGCCCGGCAGATCGCCGGGCTGGCCGGGCTGGAGCTCGGCGAGGCGTGGCTGCGCGCGGTGTGCTGGGAAAACCCGGTGGCGTTGTTCGGCGCTCCGTAACGGGGACAGGCGGCCGGCCCGGGCGAGGATGTCGGCCACCTGCTCGCGGGGCAGCGCGGGGGTGCGATGGCCGTCCCGGCCGGTCATGTCCTCGTTCGCGACCAGGGCGTTGACCACGGCCTCCTCGGTCGCCTGGACGACGGCTTCGTAGAACGGGTCCAGGTGCTCCCACGGGATGAAGTCAAGGCGTCGTATCTTCTGCGCGTCCGGGCTGAAGGCGCCTGGGTTCGCGGTGGAGCAGGCCAGGAACAGGTCGCCGGAGAAGTGCGATCCGGTGGTGCCGGTCCTGGCCAGGCCGAGGGTGACCCGGCGGGCCAGCGCCTGGGTCTGGTGCGGGAACAGCGGGGCGTCGGTCGCCACCACGGCGATGACCGAGCCGGCCCCGGGCGGTGCCAGGGCGTGGTCGGCCATCGGGTTGTCGGCCGCGAGCGCCGCGCCGAGCGGCACCCCGGCCAGCACGAGTTCCTTGCGGTCGCCGAAGTTGGCCTGCAGGAACACGCCGACTGCGTACTCGGTGGAGTCGAACGGGACCAGGCGCGAGGCGGTGCCTGAGCCGCCCTTGAACTCGTAGCAGTTCATCCCGGTGCCGCCGCCGACCGAGCCCTCCTCGACCGGGCCTGGCCTGGCCGCCTCGAGCGCCGCGACCACCGTGTCCTCCGTGACGTGGTGGCCGTTGATGTCGTTCAGGTAGCCGTCCCAGGTCTCCGCGGCCACCGGCAGCAGCCAGGCCTCCGTCACCGCGGGATGGCGCTCGATCGCCCAGGCCACGATTCCGGCGTGGGCGATGCCGACCGCGTGCGTGTTCGTGATCGCGACCGGGCCGGTGAACGTGCCCGACTCGGCGATCCAGGAGACCCCGGTCATCTCGCCGTTGCCGTTCTGGGAGTGAAAGCCGGCGGCCACCGGGTCGGCCGCGCCCGCGCGGCCACGCGGGTGGATGGCGGTGACGCCGGTGCGAACGTTGTCTCCCGTGATCAGGGTCGCGTAGCCGACCTCGACGCCTGGCACGTCCGTGATCGCGTTCCAGCGGCCGGGGCGGCCCGCGAACGGGATTCTCAGGGCGCGCGCCCGGGGTTTGCCCGCCGGGGTCGCCAGCTGCGGGTCGCGATCGGTCACTGCTGCGACTCCGCCGGGTGGGCCATGGTGATCAGGGTAACGCTGGCTGTGGTGGTGTGACTGGTGCGATCGCCCCGCGCGTGATCCCCCCAAGGCGTGAATGTCGCAGCATGCACATAACGACGGCTACGGAAGGGTCGCAGCCACGGGAGGACCAAGGTGACCGGGCGAATACGAGGCGGGGGTGGCTGGAGGGCGGGGAGGTGTGACTGGGGCCAGTGGGGTACGGCCGTGCGGGGCGAGTGGGGGTCGGCCGCGTAGGGGGCCAGTGGGGTACGGCCGTGCGGGGGCGAGTGGGGGTTCTGGCCCGCATCTCGTGATGATCACGATGGATTTGCCTGCTGGTTGCGGGGCTTGTGGGTCACAGGCCCCGCAAGAAGGGGCTTGTGCGTCACGAGCCCCGCTCAGGGCATCGTGCTCAGTGACTGGCGGTCCCTGTGAGGTGGATGATGCGAATGGCCGGCAGATGACGGTCGTGTCCATCACGAGATATGCCTCTTCCGCGAGTTTCGTGATCGGTCGCCGAGAGTGATCCGGATGTACGGGAGTACCGGATTCGTCACGATCAGGCGCACGGGCGGCGTGGGACAACGAGGCTCCGGTATGACGCGGAGGTCTGCCAGGATCGGGTTAGGGGAGGGTTAGGGTTAGGGGGCGGGCTTTGGGGGGGATTAGGACGGTGGCTTGGGTGGGGGAGTCCCGGACTAGGGTGGCGAAGTGGCCGGGGTCGCCGGTGTTGCCGGCGATGGCGTCGTAGTGCATGGGGATGACGTAGGCGGGGCCGGTCTGGGCGCAGAGCCAGGCGGCCTCGGTCTCGTTCATGTTGCCGACGATGCCGGCGGACTCGCGCATGTGGTCGCGGCCGTTGATGGGGAGCATCAGGACGTCGGGGGCTAGCGCGGCCAGGGCGGCGGGGAGTTCGGGGTAGACCAGGCAGTCGCCTGAGTGGTAGAAGCGGATGCCGCCGATCTCGACGACGTAGCCCAGGAAGCGGGGCGTTCCGCCGTCCGGGGAGAAGTGGTAGACGACCGGCTCGTCGCCGCCGATGCCGTGCATGGCGGGCACGGCGTGCACGGTTATGCCCTGCCCGGTCGGGGCCTCGCCCGGGAGGGCGGGAGGCTCAGTCAGCACCTCGCCGGGCGAGGCGGGGATCAGGCGTTCGCGGTCCAGGCCGGCGGCCGCGGCCATGGCGGCGACGGGGGCGGGCAGGACGACCCTGGCGGCGGGGTTGACCTGCGCGAGCTCGCGCAGGAACGGGAGGTCCATGTGGTCGGCGTGCTCGTGCGTGCACAGCACGAGGGTCACGTCCGCGAAGTCGGCCGCGGCGGCCGGTGGCCGGTAGCGGCGGTCGGGGCGGTCGGTGAGGAAGGGATCGATCAAGATGACCGCCTCGCCGGAGGCGAGACGAAAGCCAGCCTGGCCGTACCAGGTGAGCGAGACCGCCCGCACCTTTCGTTCGGGATAAAAATGGGGTGACATCAGCGGTCGTCGCTGAGGATCGGTTCCGGCAGCGTGCCCGCGTTGTGCTCGAGCAGGCGCCAGCGGCCGTGCCTGGTGCCGAGGACCGACCACGAGCAGTTGGACAGCGGGCCGAGCACGCCGAACTCCTCCTCGCTGAGGCCGAGCAGCCGGGACATGCCCATCCGCAGGGCCGCGCCGTGGCTGACCGCCACCGCCAGGCCCTCGGGGGGCAGGGCGGCGGCCGCGCGCTGCAGCGCGGCGGCGACCCGGTCGGCGACCACCTGGGTCGGCTCGCCCTCCGGCGGGGCCCAGACGGCGTGCTGCGCGGGATACCTGGTGCGGATCTCGGTGTCGCTCAGGCCCTCCCAGACGCCGCCGTGCCGCTCCCGCAGGTCCTTGTCGAGGATCACCTCGAGGCCGGTCAGCCTGGCCAGCGGGGCCGCGGTGGCGGCGGCG
>JASHTQ010000023.1 GCA_030040475.1 Streptosporangiaceae bacterium | reverse complement strand
ACCCGGCGCGGGCACAGCCAGCGGCGGGCCGCCGCCCTGGCTCGCCCGGACGGCGCCAGCGGCGTGGCATCCGGCGCCATGGGCATCGCAGTCGTAGGGCGGCGCGCCGTCGGGCACAACGGCCAGCCGCAGCACAAGCGCCCCGAGTCCGGCAGGCGCTTCGGGCGCGGCGCGTGCCGCCGCGGAGGGCAGCGGTTCTGGCAGGTGTGTCCGCGACGGCACGTTTCCGCCTCCCGGATCCGGAGCATGTAGCCAACCCGCCGCGGACTGCAGGGACGGCCGGATTCATACCAGGTCGCGACTAAGGACCGTTGTACCCCGGCCCACTGACATTCCGCGCCCAGCCGCGCCCCTCACCGCTGAACTGCGGCTATTCGGGCTGGTCACCGAGCCTTCACCGGCCCGCCCGCCGCAGTTCCCCGGGCGGGCGAATAGGCACCTAAGATTCTTTATGTGCTTGGTGGTACGGAGTTCAAGGGTGTCATCACCGACTGGGGCGGCGTGCTGACCACGCCGATCCTCGACACGGTTCGGGCCTGGATCCAGGCGGAGGACATCGACTGGAACAGCTACGCGGCGGTCATGCGGCCATGGATCGCCCAGGCGTACGAGCGCGACGACCCTAACCCGGTGGACGCGCCCGGTCGCGACGACGACCCCAACCCCGTGCACGCCCTTGAGCGCGGCGAGTGCTCTGGGGCCGACTTCGAGCGGATGCTTGCCGCCCGGCTGGTGCGCAAGGACGGCGGAGCCGTCGCGGCGGGCGGACTGCTGCAACGGATGTTCGCGGCCAGCATGCCGGTCCCCGCCATGTACGACACGATCCGTGCGCTGCGCAGCGCCGGGTTCAGCACCTCCCTGCTGTCCAATTCGTGGGGATGCGACGAGTACCCGCGGGCGGACTTCCCCAGCCTGTTCGACACCGTGGTGCTCTCCGGCGAGGTCGGCATGCGCAAACCCGAGGAGCGCATCTTCCTGCATGCGGCGGAAACCCTCGGGCTGGCGCCGCAGGAGTGCGTCTTCGTCGACGACATCGAGGCGAACGTGGCGGCCGCCGTCGCCTGCGGCATGACGGGCGTCCATCACACCGACACCGCGGCCACCGCCGCGGCCCTGCAAGACCTGCTCGGTGTCCCGCTTGCCTGGAGCGCGCCGGGCCCGTAGCCAAGAGACGCCCGTAGCCAAGAGACGTCGCAATGCGGTGACAAACGGGTGCGGCGCGGCGGCTCTGCTCTAGCCTTGGTTGGCGTGCCGGACTATCCGTACCCGTCCAGCGAGGGCCGGTCGGCCAACATGCGGGCCAATCGGCGCACTGACACCAAACCCGAGCTTGCGCTGCGCCGTGCCCTGCACCGGCTCGGTTACCGCTACCGCAAGGACTACCGGCTGGACCTGGACGCCGGTCGGCGCGTCCGGCCGGACATCGCGTTCACCGCGCGCAAGGTCGCGGTCTTCGTCGACGGATGCTTCTGGCACGCCTGCCCGCAACACGGCTCTAAGCCGCGGACGAACGAATGGTACTGGGGTCCGAAGCTGCTGAAGAACGCCGAGCGCGACCGGGTCAACGACGCGGCGCTGATCCTGGCGGGCTGGACCGTCGTCAGGCTCTGGGAGCACGTGCCCGTTGACGAGGCGGTCGCCACCGTGGTCACCGCGCTCACCGCGACCGGCGCCGCCGCCGGCAAGGACCAAGCCCAAGGCCGCCAAGGCCGCCAAGCCCAAGACCGCCAAGGCCACGAAGGCCACGCACCCGGCGACGGGCACGCACCCGGCGACGGCGAGCGCCCCGACCCGGTCGGCTAGCCACCCCAGGCGGCCAGGACTGTGGCAGACTCTGCCTCACCATGCGCGTGTTCCTGCCGTCAACGCTGCCGGCCCTGGCTTCGGCGCTGCGCGCCGACGAGGTCGGCCCAGGCCCCCTGCCCGGGTTCGCGGTCACGCCCGCGCTGCGCGAGGCGTACGCGAGCGGAGACCAGGAGGAGCTTGAGTACGCGGCGCTCACCGAGGCGGCCCGCGCGTCGTTGCGCCTGCTCGCGGCGGATCCGGCGGCGCCGCGCAGGCGGGTAGTGCTCGCCGCCGACCTTCCGGCCGAACAGGTCAAGTGGGACACCAGGCCACGCGAGCCCGGCCGGGTGCTGATCGACGTCGCGGTCCCGCTCGCCCTGCTCGTATCGGCGCACGTGGACGACGCCGAGGCGGGCGACGACGTGCGCGATGCGGTGCAGGCACTGCCCGCCGCCGACGCGGGGGATGCGGACGCCAAGTTCGCGGTCGACGGCGCCGAAGGCCACGAACTCGGCTGGTATGCCACCCAGGAGCTTGCCTACCTGGCCGGTTAAACCCAGCAGAAGGCCGGCCGCCCGGCCCGGACAACCCCGGAATGATCGTGCGACGATAAGGGTTGGCCCCATCTAGTCATCGACAGGCACAACCCGAACGCCAGGAGCGATCGTACATGGACGCCGTCACCAGGACCCCGATGCCGGCTAACGAGCCGGTCAGGCAGTACCAGCCGGGCAGCCACGAGCGGGCCGCGCTGGAGAGCAAGATCAAGGAGCTGGCCGGCCAGCGCACCGAGCTGACCATGACCATCGGCGGCCAGCAGCAGATGGCCACCGGCGAGCCAAACGATGTGGTGCAGCCGCACAACCGCCGGCACGTCCTCGGCCGGCTCGGCAACGCCACCAACGTCGAGGTCGCGGCCGCGATCTACCAGGCCAAGCAGGCGGCACCGGGCTGGCGCGCGCTCGGCTTCGACGACCGGGCCGCTATCTTCCTGCGGGCCGCCGAACTCCTGGCCGGCCCGTGGCGCGCCACCCTGAACGCCGCCACCATGCTGGGCCAGTCCAAGTCGCCGTACCAGGCGGAGATCGACGCGGCCTGCGAGCTGATCGACTTCTGGCGGTACAACGTGCAGTTCGCCAGGCGGATGCTCAGCGAGCAGCCGGACTCGGGCCCCGGCGCGTGGAACCGGATGGACTACCGTCCGCTCGAGGGTTTCGTGCTCGCGATCACGCCGTTCAACTTCACCTCGATCGCCGGCAACCTGCCGACCGCCCCGGCGCTGCTCGGCAACGTCGTGGTGTGGAAGCCGTCGCCGACCCAGCAGCTCGCCGCGCACTACCTGATGCGGCTGCTCGAGGCGGCCGGGCTGCCCCCGGGCGTCATCAACATGGTCACCGGGGACGGCCAGGCGGTGTCCCAGGTCGCGCTCACCCATCCGGACCTGGCCGGCATCCACTTCACCGGCTCGACCGCGACCTTCCAGCACCTGTGGCGGACCGTCGGGGAGAACATCGCGCGGTACCGCAACTACCCGCGGCTGGTCGGCGAGACCGGCGGCAAGGACTTCGTGATCGCGCACCCGAGCGCCGACCCAGCGAGCCTGTCAGCGATCCTGATCCGCGGCGCGTTCGAGTACCAGGGCCAGAAGTGCTCCGCCGCCTCCCGCGCCTACCTGCCCGAATCACTCTGGAGGAGGACCAAGGACGAGCTCATCGGACAGGTCGAGGCGCTGACGATGGGCGACGTGACGTCCGACCTGTCGCTGTTCATGGGCGCGGTCATCGACGAGCGGGCGTTCGCCAAGCACGCCGCCGCGATCGACCGGGCCAGGAACGCGCCCTCGATCACGATCGAGGCGGGCGGCAGTTACGACGACACCGACGGCTTCTTCGTAAGACCCACCGTCCTGTCGGCCGAAGACCCGGCGGACGAGGTCTTCACCACCGAGTACTTCGGCCCGATCCTGGCCGTGCACGTCTACCCCGACCACGCCTACGACGAGATGATCGCCCAGGCCGCGGACGTCAGCCCGTACGCGCTGACCGGTTCCATCCTTGCCACCGACCGTACCGCGATCGCGCAGGCCACGGACCTGCTGCGGTACTCGGCGGGCAACTTCTACGTCAACGACAAGCCGACCGGCGCGGTGGTCGGCCAGCAGCCGTTCGGCGGCGCACGGGCGAGCGGAACCGACGACAAGGCCGGCTCGATCTACAACCTGACCAGGTGGGTATCGGCCCGCGCGATAAAGGAACTCTTCGTCCCCTCGTCCGACTACCGCTACCCGCACATGGGGTGACGGCCGGCCGCCGAACCGGCCCGTCTCACAGCTCCCGTCTCACAGGCCCCGCGTCACAGGCCACAGCGCAGCGAGACGCCGGTGGCCTCGACGCCGCTCGGCGCGTTGCTGCCGGTGACGTAGAACACCTCGGTGACCAGGCCGTGGAAGCTCTCGGCCGGGTGCCTCAGGTCGATCCAGATGCCCTCGGCCTCGAACGTGTACGAGGAGGCCAGCCGGTCGAAGGCGCCGGAGCCGGCGATCACCATGTCGTAGCCGTCACCCGACTCGCTGTCCTCGAGGCTGGCAACCGTGTGCTGCCCCTCGGTGGTCGTGGTCAGGACGGCGTGGCCGGTGGTGGACACCACGGCGGAATCGCACCCGCTGGAAACCTCGAACGCGGTGGAGATTGAAGCGACCCGCGTGACGGGCCTGAACGCCGACGCCCCGGCGGCGGGGGCGACGGCGACGGCCAGGCCGATCACCGCCGCGACCGGCACGCCGTACCGCACGAACGCTTTCATCCTGATCCCCCTTGAGCTAGTCATTGCGTGCATCCGGCAGGACGTTAACAGCCTGACCGCATCCGGGACAAGTTAGCGTTGATAACGATATACCTCGCCTGCCGGGCATCCTGCCGGGCATCCCGCCGTACATCCCGCCGGGGCTGCGGCGGTCCTCGCGGCCGGATCTGGACTAGCCTGGAGCCCAGACCTGACCGCCTCAGCGCACCAGGTTGACCAATGACCGCGGAGGACGCCATTCACCGGCTGGTTCTATGGAATATCGACCTGACGCTCGTCGATGTCGCCAGGGTGATGCGGGCGGCCTACGCCGAGGCGTTCGGCGTGGTGGCGGGCAGGCCGCTGGTCCGGCTCCCACAGATGCCAGGGCGTAGCGAGTCGGAGATCTTCTTCGATGCGCTGGCCAGCAACGGCGCCGACATGAGCGCGAGCGGGGCCGCCGAGCGCCTGCTCGAGCCGTTCAGCGCCGAGCTGGCCGCCGCGCTCGGCAAGCGGCGGGACGAGCTGGCCACGCAGGGCCAGCTGCTGCCGGGCGCGGCGCAGGCGATGGCGGCCGTGGCCGAGCTGGACGGCGTGGTGCAGACCGTGCTGACCGGCAACAGCAGGCCGACGGCGGAACTGAAGCTGCGCGCCTTCGGCCTGGACGGGTTCGTCGACTTCGACATCGGCGGCTACGGCTCGGAGGCCTACCCGAAGGGCACGCTGCTGCGGGTGGCGCGGCAGCGCGCGGCGGACGCCCGCGGCGTGCCGTTCGGCGACGGCGCCACGGTCTACATCGCGGACTCGCCCCGCGACGTGGACGCGGCGCGGATCGGCGGCGCGAGGTCGCTCGCGGTGGCCACCGGCCGGTCCAGCGCGGCCGAGCTGCGCGAATCCGGCGCCGACGCGGTGCTGCCCGACCTCACCGACGCCGCCGCCCTGACCGCGCTCATCGTCCGCCTCACCGAACCGCCGGCGCACTTACCCGGCCTCCCACATAGTGGTCAGGGCCGCCGGAAGCGTTGCCAGGCGCGCCGGGATGCCGCAATGCTGGGAACATGGATGCGGCGGGTGCCTACGACGACCTGACCAGACGCGGCTACGGCGCGGTCCTGTGGGAGCCGGACGAGAAGACCGTGCACGCGGCCCGGGTGACCCGCTTCATGACCTGGCTTGAGGCGCGCGACCTGCTGCATCCCGCCGGGTACGAGGACCTGTGGCGCTGGTCGGTGGACGAGCCCGCGGCCTTCTGGTCCACGATATGGGACTACTTCGAGGTGCTCGGCGACCGGGGCGACGGCCCGGTGCTGGCCGGCGACACGATGCCGGACGTGCGGTGGTTCCCCGGGGCCACGCTCAATTACGCCCGTAACGGGCTGAGGGCCGCCTGGACCGATCCCGACCGTACCGCAGTTATTTTTGATTCCGAACGAGGCCGTGGTGGCAGCCTCAGCTACGCCGAACTCGCCGCCGAGGTGGCGCGAGTTGCCCAGGGCCTTCGCGCCCTGGGCGTGCGCCGCGGCGACCGGGTGGCCGCGCTGCTGCCGAACGTCCCCGAGGCGGTCATCGGCCTGCTGGCGGCCGCGAGCATCGGCGCGATCTGGTCGTCGTGCTCGCCGGATTTCGGCGCGCGCAGCGTGATCGACAGGTTCGCGCAGATCGAGCCGTCCGTGCTCATCGCCTGCGACGGCTACCGGTACGGCGGCAGGGACTTCTCCCGTGCCGACATGCTCACCGACGTGCTCGCCGCCCTGCCGGGCCTGGCGGCCGTGGTCATGGTGGACCTGCTCGGCGAGCCCGCCCGGCCAGGCACCACGCGCTGGAGCGACCTCGGCGGCCGGGGTGAGCACAGGCGCGAGCCCGAGTTCGAGGAGGTCCCGTTCGATCACCCGCTGTGGGTGGTCTACTCCTCGGGCACCACCGGCCTGCCCAAGCCGATCGTGCACGGCCACGGCGGGGTCGTGCTCGAGCACCTCAAGGCGCTGTCGTTCCACCAGGACCTGCGGCCGGGCGACGTCTTCACCTGGTACACGACCACCGGCTGGATGATGTGGAACTACCTGGCCGGGGGGCTGCTGGCCGGCGTCACGATCGTGCTGTACGACGGCAGCGCCACCTATCCGGGGACCGACCGGCTGTGGCGGCTGGCCGCCGAGCACGGCGTCAGCTACCTCGGCGTCGGCGCGCCCTACCTGGTCGCCTGCATGAAGGCGGGCCTGCACCCCGGCCAGGAGGCCGACCTGGGCGCGCTGCGCGCGATCGGCTCCACCGGATCGCCGCTGCCGCCGGAGGCGTTCGGCTGGGTGTACCAGCAGGTGAAGCGGGACCTGCTGCTCGGTTCCTTCTCCGGCGGCACGGACCTGTGCACGGGCTTCGTCGGGCCGTCCCCGCTGCTGCCGGTGCGGGCCGGCATCATCTCCGGGCGCTGCCTCGGCGCGAAGGTGGAGGCCTTCGACGACGCGGGCAAGCCGGTTATCGGGCAGGTGGGCGAGCTGGTGATCACCGAGCCGATGCCGTCGATGCCGGTCGGCTTCTGGAACGATCCGGACGGCACCAGGTACCGGGAGAGCTATTTCGACCTCTACCCGGGGATATGGCGGCACGGCGACTGGATCGAGGTGCTGCCCGACGGTGGCTGCGTCATCTACGGCCGCAGCGACGCCACGCTCAACCGGGGCGGAATTCGGATGGGCACCAGCGAGTTCTACCGTGTGGTTGAGGCATTTCCCGAGATCAGCGATAGCCTGGTGGTGGATACGGGCAGGCTCGGCGCCGAGGGTCGGCTGATCCTGTACGTGGTCCCCGCCGCCGGGCATGAGCTCGACGAGGACCTGGCGGGCAGGCTCCGCGCGGCGCTCCGCGCGCAGCTGTCGCCCCGGCACGTGCCGGATGAGATTCATTCGGTTCCCGGGATTCCGCGCACCCTGTCAGGAAAGAAGCTGGAGGTTCCGGTGCGGAAGATTCTGCTCGGCACGCCCCCGGAACGGGCCGCCGATCC
This sequence comes from Streptosporangiaceae bacterium, assembly GCA_030040475.1. The sequence goes on along the minus strand of JASHTQ010000023.1, from coordinate 3,031 downwards.
GAACGCCCTTGCCGACCCGGACGTGCTGCGGTACTTCGGTAAGCCGCCGGGCTAGCATGGCGGCGAAAATCTGGTTACGTAGAGAAACGACTTCGTCACAATGGGGTGGCATAGTCGAGTTAGGTTGTCGAGGCGGGGTCGGACGAGGTTTGTGGACACGAAGGAGTGGACGCGAGATGCCGGACAGCAATACCGATGAGGTCAAGGAGTCGCTGCTGGCCAGGGCCGCGCTGGCCTGGAGGGATGATCCTGCTCTCGGCGCGGAGGTGTTCGGGGACGATCCCGGCGAGCCGGACCGGTACCTGCGCGCCTACTACTGGCGCGTCGCCACGGAGGACCTGGCCTCGCCGGAGCGGATGGCGGCGGTGGCGGCCGCGCACGCCAGGCTCGGCAGGTTCCGGCCGCAGGGCCGGGCGCTCGTGCAGGTCCGCGAGCCAGGCTCGGCCCACCTCGAGGCGGTGACCCCGTCGACCGTGTGCGTCGACATCGTCATCGACGACATGCCCTACCTCGTCGACTCGGTCACCACGGAACTGAACCGGCACCACGCCGACATCCAGCTGATCGTGCACCCGGTGCTGCGCGTCCGCCGCGACGTGACCGGCGCGCTGCGCAGCATCCTCGGCGTATCGCGAGACGACGGCGGCGCCGAAGGCGAGCTGGAAGACGCGGCCGCCGAGATCCTCACCGAATCGTGGATCCACGTCGAGCTCTGCCTCGCCAGGGAGGTGCTGACCGGCGACGAGCTGGCGGCCCACCTGCGCCGGGTGCTCGACGACGTGCGGGTCGCGGTGGAGGATCACCGGCGGATGCAGGCCAGGGCGCTGGAGCTCGCGGCAGGCCTGCGCGGCGAGGGCGACCCCGACGTGGCCGAGGCAGGCGAGATGCTGAGCTGGCTGGCCAGGGGCAACTTCACCTTCCTCGGCTACCGCGAGTACGACCTGCTGCCCGCCGCGGACGGCGTGGGCCTGCGGGTGGTGCCGGGAACCGGGCTCGGCATCCTGCGCCACGACCGGCAGGGTCCGCACGCGCTGGACGCGCTCCCGCCCGAGGTCGGCGCCAGGGCGCAGGACACCAGCGAGCGGCTGGTGCTGGCCAAGGCGAACTCCAGGTCGACCGTCTACCGGCCGAACTACCTGGACTACGTGTCGGTCAAGAAGCTCGACTCCAGCGGCGAGGTGGCCGGGGAGTACCGGTTCCTCGGCCTGTACACGCACGCGGCCCACACCGAGTCCATCCTCAGCATCCCCGTGCTCCGGCGCAAGCTCGCCCAGGTGCTGGCGGCCGCCGGGCTGGCGCCCGACAGCCACGACGGGAAGGACCTCATCGAGATCCTCGAGGGCTATCCGCGCGAGGAGCTGTTCGAGATCTCGGCCGAGGAGCTCACCCCGATCGCGCTCGGCGTGCTCCGGCTGCGGGAGCGCAAGCAGACCAGGCTGTTCCTGCGCAGGGACCGGTACGGCAGGTACATGTCCTGCCTTGTCTACCTGCCGAGAGACAGGTACACCACCAAGGTCAGGCTGCGCGCCCAGGCCATCTTGAAGGAGGCGCTGCACGGCGAGTCGGTCGAGTACAGCGCGCTCGTCGGCGACTCCGCGCTGGCCAGGCTGCACGTGGTGGTCCGGGCCGAGAAGGGCCATCAGCTCCCGCAGGTGGACGCGGCCGCGCTCGAGCGCAGGCTGACCGCCGCGGTCAGGTCCTGGGACGAGGACCTCGCCGCGGACGCCGTCCGGCTGCTCGGCGAGGACCGGGCCAGGGACCTGCTCGACATGTGCTCGACGAAGATCCCGGAGACCTACAAGACCGACGTCTCCGCCGCGGACGCGACCGACGACCTGTCCACGATCTTGGACCTGCGGCAGTCGGGGGCGGAGTTCGCGGTGCGGCTGGTGGAGAGCCCGGATCGGTGGACCCTGATCGTCTACCGGATGGGATCGCAGATCACGCTGTCCGACGTCCTGCCGCAACTGCAGCACATGGGGCTTGAGGTAGTCGACGAGCATCCGTATAAGTTTGCCGGTCCGGATAGCCACCTTTCGTTCTGGATATATGAATTCGGGCTACGGGCCCCGGCTACGCCACCTACCGGTAGCGTCAGAAAGATCTTCGAAGACGCGCTGACCGCGCTGTGGCACGGGCAGACCGAAGACGACGGCTTCAACGCCCTCGTGCTGACCGCGGGGCTGAGCTGGCGCGAGGTGACGCTGCTGCGCACGTACGCGAAGTACATGCGCCAGGGCGGGATCCGGTTCAGCGAGGACTACGTGCAGCGGGTGCTGCGGTCCAACCAGTCCATCACCCGGCTGCTCGTCCGGCTGTTCGCGTCCAGGTTCGACCCGGCCAGGCAAAGCGGCGCGACCGAGCGCTGCGAGGCGATCACCGAGGAGATCCGCGGCCAGCTCGACGAGGTCACCAGCCTCGACCACGACCGGATCCTGCGGACGTACCTGGCGCTGATCGACGCGACGCTGCGGACCAACTACTACCGCGCGGAAAGCCCCGGCGGGGTGGACGGGCCGCTCCCGCTGGTGCTCAAGCTCGATCCCCGCGACGTGCCCGGGCTGACGACCCCGCGGCCGAAGTTCGAGATCTTCGTCTACTCCCCGCGGCTTGAGGCGGTGCACCTGCGGTTCGGCCGGGTGGCGCGCGGCGGGCTGCGCTGGTCGGACCGGCTGGAGGACTTCCGCACCGAGGTGCTCGGGCTGGTCAAGGCGCAGGAGGTGAAGAACGCGGTCATCGTGCCGTCCGGCGCCAAGGGCGGCTTCGTGTGCAAGCGGCTGCCCGATCCCGCCGACCGCGAGGCCTACCAGGCCGAGGTGCTCGCCTGCTACCAGACGTTCATCGCGTCGATGCTGGACGTGACCGACAACATCGAGGCCGACCAGGTGGTGCCGCCGCCGGACGTGGTCCGGCGCGACGGCGACGACCCGTACCTGGTGGTGGCCGCGGACAAGGGCACCGCGACGTTCTCCGACACGGCCAACGAGGTCGCCGCGCGTTACGGCTACTGGCTGGGCGACGCGTTCGCCTC
>JASHTQ010000259.1 GCA_030040475.1 Streptosporangiaceae bacterium | reverse complement strand
CGGACGCGGCCGCGGCGGCCGGGCTGCGCTGGGCCGACGTGGCCGTCTGCGAGTGCCCGCGCAACGACATGCAGATGGCCGTCACCGCCGCCACCGAGCTGCTCACCGCGGCGAGCCCGCCCACGGCCATCCTGGCGCTCAGCGACCAGCTTGCCCTCGGCGCGCTGCAGGCCGCCAAGGCGCTCGGCGTGGCCGTCCCCGCCCGGCTGTCGGTCACCGGGTTCGACGACATTCCCGGCGCGGCGGCCGCCGATCCGCCGCTGACCACCATCCGCCAGCCGCTGCGCGAGCGCGGCCGGGCGGTCGGCGCCTTGCTCGCCGCCCTGATCGCCGGCGTTGCCGCCGGCCCGCCCCCGCCGGTCACCGAGTTCGGCACCGAACTGGTCGTCCGCGCCAGCACCGCTCCGGTGCCGCGGGAGTGAACCGTTTCGGCCGCCGCGCCGTGGACAATGTGACATGACAAAGCTTCTGTGGCCTTCCGGTCATTACCCGGGGCCGGCCCGGTGAGCGCGGAGCTCGAGCTGACCGAATGGCGGCGCATGGTCGCCGAGCTGTACGCGGCGGTACGGGCGCAGGGCGATCCGCAGCGCGGGCACGCACTGTGGCGGGAAGGCCGGGACGAGCTGTTCCGGTCCCACCCGCAGAGCCCGCTGCCGCCGGGCGACACGCTGCGCGAGACCGGCGTGCCGTACTGGCCCTACGATCCGCGGGTGCGGTTCGAGGTGCCGTTGCTCCCGGCCGAGGAGGGCATGTCGCTGTCCGTGCCGACCAGCGACGGCACGATCCCGATGACTCGTCTTGGCCGGGTGCACCTGCCCGCGCCGGTGGATGCGGTCATCGACGTGTGGTGGCTGCGGCAGTACGCCGGCGGCCTGTTCCTGCCGCTGCGCGACGGCACGGCGGGCGAGTCCAGTTACGGCAGCGGCCGGTACGTGCTCGATACCGCCAAGGGAGCCGACCTGGGCGGGCGGCCAGGCCGGCTGATCGTCGATCTGAACTTCCTTTACCATCCCTCGTGCCGGTACAACGACGCCTGGGTGTGCCCGCTGGCGCCGCCGGGGAACACGATCGCCGCACCGGTCAGCGCGGGCGAGCGGCTGCGGTTACCCGTGCGGCCGGCGAGGCGCTCGGCAGCCGGGCGGCGCGGCCGGCCAGGCCGGCCGTCCGGATCAGGACCATCGTGATGGCCATGCAGATCAGGCCGTCGGTGATTGCCGCGCCGGTGACCTGGTGGGTCACGCACCACTGGGCGAGCTGCGCCGGGAACCAGTGCAGGGCGCCGATGGAGAACAGGGCGCGGGCGACCACGATGAGCGTCCACACCAGCGCGTACGGCAGGCCGGCCGCGCTGACCGGCTTGCCGGTCTTGGGGCTGCGGTAGACCCGCATCAGCGTGGTCACGACCAGGCCGCACAGCAGGCCGGCCGCGATCCCGGCCAGCTCGACAAGCAGGCCGTTCCCGTGCGTGACCGGGCGGTCGAAGAACAGCGGGATGATCGCGGCGACCACCAGCGGAGTCCGCAGGATGCGGACCAGGCCGATCTTCCGGTGCGGGCCGAGGTCGGCCTCGAGGGTGGCGAAGAGGACGGCGCCGTTGATGATCATCGCATCGGTGAGGGGAGACATCTGGTGCGCTCCTGTTTTCTAGGTGGCTGTCGTTGACACCGCCCACCATCGCCGCGGGACCCCCGCCGGCGCGTCGGAGCACGGGCTGGTCCTAGGTACCAGGCCAGGGCGCCCGGGTTGTCAACCCGGAACTGGTACCGCGGGCCGACGCGCTGGTACCGCCCTCCTGCGTAGCGTCGGGATCGTTCGTCCATCCGGCGTAAGGAGCGTGCACAGATGTCCGCGATAGAGGTCCTCGCCGCCATCGGGATCATCGGCCTGGTCATCTACCAGCAGCTGGCGGGCCAGTTGCTGCGGGGCAAGCGAGTGGTCGTGCTGCCCGTCGTCGTGACCGTGGTCGGGTTCCTCGGCCTGCGGGGGCACCACCTGGGTTCGGCCGACATCGTCTGGCTGACCGTCGGCGCCGCGGGGTCGCTGCTGATCGGGCTGGCCTTCGGCCTGATCATGCGGCTGGAGTCACGCGACGGCGTGCTGTGGGGCAAGATGCCGCTGCGCGGCATGTGGCTGTGGGTCGCGCTGGTTGCCTGGCGGGTGCTGATCATGGTCATCGCCTCCCGGACGGGTGCGCACGTCGCCGCGTCCACCACCCCGCTGCTGTTCACCCTCGGCCTGAACCGGCTGGGCCAGGCCGCCGTCATCGTGCCCCGCGCCATGCTGGCAGGCATCCCGTTCGCCCCGGAGAAGGACGGCAGGACGTTCCTGGGCGGGGCGTTCGACGGGCGTGACCCTCGCGCGCCGGGGCGATACTAGGCACATGATGGTCAGGGTCTTCTGGCTGATGCGGGTCACCGCGTTCGCGGTGATCGGCATCGTGGCCCTGGTCAATCCGCCCCACTCGGCCGTGCAGCAGGCGACACAGGTCGCCTGCTTCTCGGCGGTTGGCCTGGCCCTGGTGGCGTGGATCGCCGCCGATGCGTTCCCCAGGCACCGGGCCGGGATCCTGCCGGTGGCGATGGTCACGATGGCCGTCGCCGGCGGCGTGGCCGCGGTGACCGACGGCAGCGGCCAGACCCTGGTCGCCTTCGCCTGCATCGCGGCCTTCTGGGCGGGCAGCGAGACCGGCCTGCGGGCCGGCGTCGCGGTCGCCGCGGCCGGCATCGTCTCGATCTGGGTCGCCGGGGGGATCGCCGGCAGCAACCTCGGCACGATGGCCGGAGACCCGCTGCTGATCGCGGTGTGCGCGATGTTCGGCCTGCAGCGGCGGTCCTACCGGGTGCAGGCCGAGCAGGCCGCGGCCCTGCTGGCACAGCATGAGCGGCTGCGCGTCGAGCAGCGCCGCGCCGACGTGCTCGACGAGCGGGCCCGCATCGCGCGCGAGATCCACGACGTGCTGGCGCACTCCCTCGGCGCGCTCGGCATCCAGATCCAGGCGGCCAAGGCGATGCTCACCGACCACGCGGACGTCGACCGTGCGGTGCAGACGCTGACCACGGCGCAGCGGATGGCCGCGGACGGCCTGACCGAGACCCGCCGGGCGGTGCACGCGCTGCGGGTGGACACGCTGCCGCTCGGCGAGGAACTGGCCACGGTGGCAGACACCCACCGGCAGCGCTATCACGTCCCCGTCACCGTCGAGACTTCGGGCGTGGCCAGGATGCTGCCGCCGGACGCCGCGCTCGCGCTGCTGCGCGCCGCCCAGGAGGCGATGGTCAACGCCGCCAGGCACGCGCCGGGCCAGCCGGTCGCGATCCGCCTCGACTACGGCGACAACGACGTGCGGCTCAGCGTCGTCAACGGCCTTGACGCAGCCGCCGCCCAGGCCAGGAACGGAGCCGACGCCGCGATCCGGGAGCCGGGCAGTGGCGGTGGCTACGGGCTGACCGGCATGCGCGAGCGGCTGCGGCTGCTGAACGGCACGCTGCTGGCCGGGCCGGGGGACAACGAGTGGGCCGTGACCGCCGAACTTCCGCTGGCCGGGGCCAACGGCGGCCGGGATGCCGCCGCGGACGGGATCGGGCGATGACCTCCGACCAGCCGTTGCGCCTCGTCATCGCGGACGACCAGGCCAGCGTCCGCGAGGGCCTGGTCCTGCTGCTCGGCGGCCTGCCCGGCATCGACGTGGTCGGCGCCGCCGCGGACGGCGAGCAGGCGCTGGAACTGGTCGCCGAGCACAAGCCCGACGCGATCCTGCTCGACCTGCACATGCCCGTGCTCGACGGGATCGGCGCCACCCGCCGGCTTGTCGCCGAGCATCCCGGCGTCGCGATCGTCGTGCTCACCACGTACGTGGACGACACGTCCGTGCTGGAGGCGCTCCGGGCCGGCGCCCGCAGCTACCTCACCAAGGACGCGGACCGCACCGACATCGCGCGTGCGCTGCAGGCCGCGGTCGGCGGGCTGACCGTGTTCGACCCGCGCGTGCAGGCCACGCTGCTTGCCGCCGCGTCCCCGGCTGCCGTGCTGTCGACCGCCGCGCCGCCGGCACCGGCCGCGCGGCCGCCCGAGCCGCCGGACGGCCTGACCCAGCGCGAGGCCGAGATCCTCGGCCTGATCGCCCAGGGCCTGACCAACGGCGAGATCGCCGGGCGC
>JASHTQ010000258.1 GCA_030040475.1 Streptosporangiaceae bacterium | reverse complement strand
CTCCCGTCCCTAGAGGGGGCCACACCAGCTCTGCACACGCCCTTGGGCTGACGATCGCGGCCACGACGGACGTGTGACCGCCTCCGGCGCCGGCCGGGCACCACGATGCCGCGCCCGGCGTGCATGGTGCGCGCAGTGGTGCGGATGTGCCCGCTGGTGCCCGGACCTGCCGGAAGATCGGGGAAGATCCGGGCTTCGGGGAAGATCGGGTGCGTCCTGGCGCCCCTTTTCTTCCCAGGAACCCGGATCTTCCCGCGAAACGTTAAGACACCCGTCCGGGGAGCACGGCACACGAGGCCCGCGGGACAGATGGGACAGGAGCGGCAGCCACGACATTCCGGAAACCAAAGATGGGGCCTGTGGCACACGCACCCCTATGGACGGATCAGGCCAGCAGCGCACGGCCGAGGTAGTCGGTGTTGTCGACCACGCCGGGGAGGGCCAGGAAGTAGCCGCCGCCGAACGGGCTGATGTAGTCGACGAGCGGCTCAGGGCCGCTCCCGTCGTCTATCGGGCTCAGCCCATCCAGACGCGCCTGCACCGCCTCGAACTGCCGCTTGACGTCCTGCTGGAAGCAGGTGAAGACGAGCCCGATGTCCAGGTCGCCCACCTGGTCGATGCCGCGGTCGTAGTTGTACGCGCGGCGCAGGATCCGGCTGCTCGCGGTCTGCGGGGTCCGCGGGTTGGCCAGCCGTATGTGCGCGTTCGTCGGGATCGCCTCGCCGGTTGGGTCGGCCGCGTAATCCGGCGTGGCGAAGATGCTGTTCGCGTCGAGCGGGTAACCGGTGGCCCGGCGGCGGCCGATCATGTTCTCCTGCTCGGTGATGTCGACCCGGTCCCAGAACTCCACGAACATCCTGATCAGCCGCACCACCAGGTAGCTGCCCCCGGCGGTCCACGCGGGCTCGCCCGCGGTGTTCGGCTGGATCCAGACCAGGCTGTCCATCTCGGCCTGGTCGGTCGTGTCCGGGTTGGCGATCCCGTCCATGAACCCCATCATGTTGCGCGGCACCGTCCCGGCCGGCCGCGCCGGGCTGGTGAAGCCGTCGATCCGCCACAGCACCTGCATGCCGCCCCTGGTGTGCCTGGCGATGTCGCGCAGCGCGTGCAGCACCACGTCGGCGTTCCCGGCGTTGAGCTGTACGACCAGGTCGCCGCCGGTCTGGGCCGGGTCGAGGTCGTCGTTGGGGAACGGCAGCATCGGCGCCAGCCGGGCCGGCCGCCGGTCGGCCAGCCCGTAACGCCCGTCGAACAGCGTGGATCCGACCCCGACCGTCACGGTGAGCCCGTCGGGCACCACGGTCGGGCCGAGGACCCCGCTGTCGGACGGCGGCCCTCCGATGCCTACCGGCGGCGGTATCCCGCCCGCGGTCAGGAACCTCGCCCGCGCGGTGATCGTCTGGAACAGGTCGGTGAGCTCACTACGCCCCTCCGCGGTCGCGTTGAACGCGATCACCGCGGTCTGCCGCTGCGCGGGGGGCAGGATTCCCGCCTGGTACTTGCCGTGGAACGGCACCGGCGGCAGCAACCCGGCCTGGCTGTCCTCCAACGCGACCTGACCGGCCGACGCCGGCCGCGAGGCACGGTAGGCGTAGCCGCCGGTCGCCCCCGCCACCGCTCCCACCGCCCCGGCGGCCCCCGCGCCCAGCGCCCCGCGCAGAAACGCCCGCCGCCGCGGCACGCCAGCCGAGTCCTGTGGCTGTGCGGTTCCGGATTGTACGGTTCCGGACTGTACCGGCCCGGATTGTACGGTTCCAGATCGTACGGCCTCGGACTGTACGGTTCCGGATTGTACGGATTCGGAATTTCCGGGATTGGGGGACGGTTCGGCGGGGGGCAGGGGATCGGGCATCAGGTGATCCGGGGTTCTGTGATGGCGGCGATCGGGGCGAGTTCCTCGAGGGCCTGGCTGCAGGCCGCGTCGATCTGCTCCCGGCTGGCGAGGCTCAGGCGCGAGACGGGCACCCACCGCCCGTTCGGCATCTTGTTCTTGATAAGCAGCGAGTTGAGGCGGTCCAGCCAGGTGTAGACGGCGGGCAGCCCCGGGTAGCGGGGGACAAGCAGCGGGTGCAGCACGGTCAGCAGCTCGAGCGTGCCGGTGATGTTGGCCTGCGTGGTGGCGAGCGTGGTGCCGCTGCCGTAGTCGTCGTGGCCGGTCAGCTGGAACTCCAGGGCGTTTTCCAGGATCTCGTGGGTCCGCAGCCCGATGTCGAGCAGGTTGATCTCGATGCTCGGCCACGCGGCACGAAGCGCGTGGACGTCGGCGTCCAGCTTGTTCGCCACGCCGGTCAGCTGGCCGGCGCCCTGACCGTGCCACAGGCCGTATTCCAGCCGGTAGAAGCCGGTCCAGTCGGGTGAGCCGACGCCGCCCGCCAGCCCGTCGGGCCGGCCGTCGATCTCGTCGTCGAAGTTGCCGAACGCGTCGTAGGCCGCCCCGAGCCGCTCGTAGGTCAGGTGCGCGGGCAGCCAGGCGGTGCGCGCAGCGCCGAGGTTTCCTGCGCGCACGTCCGCGGCCAGCGCGTCGGTCTGCTCGGCAAGTGATGCCAGGCCCGCGGTGACGTAGGCGTGATACTCCTTGGCCGGGCCGTAGAGGTCATTGTCGGTGATGGGAAGGATCGCGGGGGTGCCGCGAACGTGCCCGCCGACCACGACCGTCGGCCCGGTCATCGGGTCGAAGTCGTCGAACAGGCAGCGGAACGCGTACGAACCCGAGCCCACGTCCAGCCGCATCGGGCTGCTCGTGCCCGGCCCGAGCCCGTTGACCTCCGCGTAGATGGCACCGTTGGCGGGGTCGACGAGATCGACCTCACCGGATTCCGCCGCCGCGTTGTAGACCAGGAACGTGTACCAGCCGGGCGAGGCCAGGTGCCAGCTGCCCCCGCATCCGCCGTTGGAGACCGAGATAAGGTTCGCCGGCGGCGCGCCGCCGGCACACGCGGCAAGGAGTCCCGCGGCCACCGCCGCGGCGAGGGGCAGCGCGGCACGTCGCACGTTGATATCCCCTCATCACCCATCGGGCACGTATCGGAACGGAATCGGGCAACGCCAGAATAGGCACCCCCGGCGCCGCCGAAACCGCCTAGGGCTCATGATTGCCCAACGTTCACCGGCCGGTAATCCGCGCGTCTCGTTCGGCGTCCGCGGCGGGTCTTGATAACCAGAAAAAATGGATGATAGCCGCCGTTATTATCCCAGAACTCGCCATCTGGTGAGGGCCTCGATCAAGCCATCGGTGACCGCGAGCGAGCCGAGATCTGCCACCCTCACCCACTTGGCGTCGGCGGCGTCGTCGCCGGCCCGGAGCGTTCCCGAGACGACGGTGGCGGCGTAGTCCCTGATGTCGACGACGTCGCCGTCGCGCCACGGCCGCTTGACCCTGCCGATCAGGCGCCCCGGCTCGACCGTCAGGCCGGTCTCCTCGAGCATCTCCCTGACCAGCGCCTCGGCGTCCGTCTCGCCGGGCTCGATCCGGCCGCCGGGCAGCGACCAGAGCCCGGCGCCGGGTTCGTGCCCGCGCTTGATCAGCAGCAACCGCCCCTGCGCGTCCTTGACGACGGCTCCGACGCAGCCGATCTCGGTACCAGACACGCCGTCAGTATCCGTAATGCCTCCTATCGGGAGCAAGCGTGATAACCTGCTCGGCACGGTCCAGTCAGTCACTGCCGTCACAGGGGCACGCATGGTTTTAATGTTGCGATTTGGTCACAGCGGATAAACCGCCTTCAACCTGTGTCAACCAACCACCTGTATCCCGCGTCTAGACGATAGGGACGAACACCTCCGTTACCCGAGTTGGCAGGGAACCTTCTGGGTTCGGAGAGGT
>JASHTQ010000257.1 GCA_030040475.1 Streptosporangiaceae bacterium | reverse complement strand
CGAGTGTCCAGGACACCGTGATCCGCAGCGCGCGCCAGCCCGCGCCAAGACCCCCTGCCAGGCTGGGCGGGGCCTTCGCCTTCACCCGGTGAACGGGCGCCTTGGCCTTGGGGCCGAGGATCGTCACGGTCACCGTCGCGTACGTGGTCTCGTGGTCGAGTGCGCGCTGCTGCGCCTGCATCGACTCCAGGCTGGCTTCCTCCACGTTGATCTGGTTCTGCACGGTGAGCAGCTGGCTCACCGAGCCCGCGTGCGACAGCAGCGCGCGAAGCTGCGCGATGGCCGCCTCGTCCGAGGCGACCTGGCTGTTCACGTCCGCCACCTGCTCGGTGACATCCTGGGCCTGCTGCTGCAGTGACAGCTGGGTGCCGAGCGTCTGGGCGAGCTTGTTAAGCGTGGCCGCGTACGCCGCGGCCGGTATCTTCAGCTGCACGCTCGCCGTGGACTGCGACGGGTGGCCGGGGTCGGCCGAGGTCGTCTCGCTGGAGACGTAGCCGCCGACGCCCGCCACGATCTGCGTCGCCTCGGCGGCGGCGGAGTCGACGTTCCCCGCCCGCAGCGTCAGCTGGGCCGTGTACACGATGTCGGCGGCGGGCGCCAGCCGCGCCGTGGTGTCGGCACCGCCGACCGCGGACCCGGCCGCGTCCCTGGCGGGCCCGAACGCCGTGGCCGCGCCGGCCGCCGCCGACGGCTCGGGCGCCTGGGCCGGCAAGCCGGTAGCGCTGGCGGACGACGAACTGCCCGAGCACCCGGCCAGGAGCATCGTCCCGCCGAGCATGGCGCCGCCGAGCACGAGCCCGGCGACGGTTGCGTGTCGAGTGCGCCCGTTGCGGTGCCGCAAACCCCGTAGTTTCAGCATGCCGTTGTGACGGCAGACCCGAACCGTGCGGTTCCGCGGCAATGGTCACGATAACGCACCGGCCCGGCGGCGCCCCGATCACGATCGATGCGACACGGGCGGGTCGGCGGGAGCGGGGCTCCGGTTCAGAGCACCGGACGGTGTCTGCGAGGCTTGGACGCATGGATACCGCTGGAGCACAGCCGCATGTGGTGGTCGTGGGCGGCGGGATCGCCGGGCTGGCAGCGGCATTCGTCCTCAGCGACGAGGCGGTTCGCGTCACGGTCCTCGAGGGGTCGCCGCGGCTTGGCGGCAAGCTATCGGTGTCCGAGGTCGCGGGCGTGAGCGTCGACGAGGGAGCCGAGGCCCTGCTGGTCACGCGCCCGGAGGGAACGGCGCTGATCGCCGACGTCGGGCTGGCCGACCAGCGCGTGGAACCCGGCACCACGTCCTCGGCGATCTGGACGCTCGGCGCGCTCCGGCCGCTGCCGAGAAGGCAGTTCATGGGCGTGCCCACGGACATGGCCGAGCTAGCGCTGTCCGGCGTGCTGACCGACGGGGGAGTCGCCAGGGCCCGCCAGGACCTGGAGCTGCCGCCCGCCGCCAGGGACGGTGACGTGCCCGTGGCGCGGTACGTCGGCGCGCGGCTCGGCCACGAGGTCGTCGACCGGCTGGTCGACCCGCTGCTCGGCGGGGTCTACGCCGGGCGGTCCGCGGAACTGTCGTTCGATGCCACGCTGCCCGCGCTGGCTGCCGCGTCCCGCAGGTACCCGACCCTGACCGAGGCGGCCCGATCGCTGCTTCCGCCACCAGCGCCGACCTCGGCCGGCCAGCCCGCACCGGCCTCCCGGGTGTTCACCACGCTCGCCGGGGGACTTGGCGTGCTGCCCGGCTACCTGGCGAAGGCGTCGGGGGCGACGATCAGGACCGGCGCGATGGTCCGTGCGCTCGCGCGGGCCGAACGCGGCTGGCGGCTCATCATGGGATCGGCGGCCGATCCGGAACGCCTCGACGCCGACGCGGTGATACTCGCGGTTCCGGCCCGGCCCGCGGGCCGGCTGCTGGCGGCGGTGCCCGGCGCGCCGGCGGCCGCGACGGCTCTCGGCGAGATCAGCTACGCGAGCATGGCGATCGTCACCCTCGCGTACCCCCGGTCCGCATTCCCTGAGCCGGGGCTGGGTGCCCGCGGCCTGAGCGGCTACCTGGTGCCCGCGGTAGACGGGCGGGCGGTCAAGGCGGTCACGTTCTCCACCGTCAAGTGGCCGCACCTGGCTGACGTGATGGCGGCGGACGACCCGCTGGAGATCGTCCGATGCTCGGTCGGCCGCATCGGCGAGGAGGCCCTGCTGCAGCGAGACGACGAGGAGCTTGCTGCGGTGGCAGCGGCCGAGCTTGCCGCGGCCACGGGCGCACGCGGCGTACCGGTCGCCGCACGCGTGACCCGCTGGGGCGGTGCGCTGCCCCAGTACACGGTCGGGCACCTGGACCGGGTACGACGGATTCGTGCCGCGGTGGCGGCCCAGCCGGGGCTCGCGGTCTGCGGCGCGGCCTATGACGGGGTCGGCGTGCCCGCCTGCGTCGCGACGGCCAGGCTGGCGGCCGGCCAGGTGATGGCGTTTCTCGCCGCCGGGCGATGAAGGCCGATGCTGGCATGACCGACAATGGACACATGGCTGACGAACAAGGGACGCCGGAGCCGGACGTCACCGCGGCTGCGGAAGAGGCGCGCAAGCTGAAGGCGCGCGAGCTCAACGAGCTGATCAGGTACACGATGTGGTCGGTATTCCGGGTGGCGGACCGGGCCGCGCTTGACGCGGCCGGGCGCGAGGCGGCCGCCGCCGAGGTGACCGAACTGCTCGACCAGGCGGCCGGCAAGGGAATCGTCACCCGGGGCTGCTATGACGTCCAGGGTCTGCGGGCCGACGCGGACTTCATGCTCTGGTGGGTGGCCCCCACCCCAGACGATCTTCAGGAACTGTACGTGCGCTTCCGCCGCACCCGGCTCGGCCGGTGCAGCGAGCCGGTCTGGTCGGTGATGGCGCTGCACCGCCCGGACGAGTTTAACAAGGGCCACGTTCCCGCCTTCCTCGCCGAGGAGGAACCGCGCGGATACGTCAGCGTGTACCCGTTCGTGCGCTCCTACCAGTGGTACCTGCTCGATCCGGCAGAGCGCCGCAGGCTGCTGGCCGAGCACGGCATGATGGCGCGCGAATACCCGGACGTCAGGGCCAACACGGTGGCGTGCTTCGCGCTGAACGACTACGAGTGGATCCTCGCCTTCGAGGCCGACGAGCTGTACAGGATCGTCGACCTGATGCGCCACCTGCGCGGCGCGGAGGCGCGGCTGCACACCAGAGAGGAGATCCCGTTCTACACCGGCCGCCGCAAGCCGGTTCGCGAGCTTGTCGCCAGCCTGGCCTGAGCCGAGCAGGACAGGCAGCGATGGGTTACCGGATCCGGGTCGCACCCGAGGTCAAACGGTGGCTCGCGGAGCTGCGCAGAGCCGACCCCGGTGCCGCCGATCTCGTCGACGCGGCCCTCGTGGCCCTGCGCGACAGGGGCTCCGACATGGGGCCGCCATTGGTGGTTCCGGTCGAGACGCCGAACCGGGACGGGCGCCCGGACCTGGACTACGCCTATCAGCGGCAGCTCGAGATGCTCACCACGGTTCGCCGCGCGGTCGCCGACATCGCGACCGCGCGCAAGCGGCTCGAGCTGCAGATCCAGCAGCTTGAACAGGTGATGGACCGCCGGCCTGCGGTGGCAGCCCAGCTCGCCGACCTGCGCAGTCAGTTTGACAGCGTCCGGGGCGAGGAGGAGCGGCTGGACACGGCCAGCCGTCGGCTGCACGCTAAGGTGAACGATTTCAGGATCCGGAAGGACGCGCTCAAGGCCGCCGACGCCGCGGCGGACGCAGCCGATGTCGTGGAACAGGCCGAAGCCGAGCTCGCTGCCTCGGGCGAGAACGGCCAGCATGCATCCGGCGCCGGCCAGGTCCCGGACCTCGGCCCCGTGCGCCAGGTGAAGCCCTTGCCGCTGAGCGAGCTGCGCCCGGGAGCACCCGAGCTGGACGACATCCGCATCCTGTTCACCGTGGAGCTCTCCCGCACGATGCAGTCCCCCGACACAGCCGTGATCCTCGTGGCCGGCACCAAACGCGACTGGCTGCGCGCCTGGTACACCGAGTCAGTCCTGCGCGCTCGGACCCGCCACGAGCGCGACCGCGACGACCGGAGTTAACGTCAAGACATGGCTGACGACCTGCGGGTAAACGGCTGGCTGGCGATACCGGGCGGCGAGCTGCACGAGCGCTTCTCCCGGTCATCGGGACCCGGCGGCCAGGGCGTCAACACCGCCGACAGCCGGGTCGAGCTCTCCTTTGACGTCGCGAGCTCATCCGCGCTGCCCGGCTGGGCGCGGGACCGAGCGCTCGAGCGCCTCGGCGGGCGGCTGGCTGGCGGCGTGCTCACCGTTGCCGCCTCCGAGCAGCGCAGCCAGCTCGCCAACCGGCAGGCCGCGCGGGCCAGGATGGCGGCCCTGCTGCGGGACGCGGTCGCACCGCCGCGACGCCCGCGCATCCCGACCAGGCCCACCCGGGCCTCGAACGAGCGGCGCCTGGAGGGCAAGCGCCGCCAGGGCGCGCGCAAGCGCTCCCGCCGCTACGACAGCAGGGAACCCGAGTAGGACCGGCCCGGCCAGCTCACGACCCGGCGGTGGGTTCGAGGTTCAGCGAGACCGAGTTGATGCACCAGCGCTGGTCGGTGGGGACCTCGTAGCCCTCGCCGGTGAACACGTGGCCGAGGTGGGAGTCGCAGGCCGCGCAGCGCACCTCGGTGCGGACCATCCCGAGCGTGTCGTCCTCGATGAGCACAACGGCGTCCGACTCCGACGGCTGGTAGAACGACGGCCAGCCGCAGTGCGACTCGAACTTGGCGTCCGAACGGAACAGCTCCGCCCCGCACGCGCGGCAGCGGTACACGCCCTCGGTCTTGGTGTCGGTGTACTCGCCGGTGAACGGCGCCTCGGTGGCCGCCTGGCGCAAGACCGCGTACTCCTCGGGGCTCAGCAGCTCACGCCACTCGGCGTCCGTCCGGTTGACCTTGTCCATGCCTGCAGCTTAACGAATCGGAATACCGGGGAGCTGATGGGATACTCGTGCATATGGTTCTGCGGGTGCCGGCGGGGCGGATGGTCGGGCGGGATGGCGAGCTCGGCCGCCTGCTCACGCTGCTCGATGACGCCGCGGCGGGGCGCGCGGTGGTCGCCCTGGTCAGCGGCGACGCCGGGGTCGGCAAGTCCCGCCTGGTCGCGGAGGCCTCGCGCCTGGCCGCCGCCCGCGGCTTCACGGTCCTGTCCGGCCAGTGCGCCGAGCTCGGCGACAGCGTGCCCTACCTGCCGCTCGCCGACGCGCTGCGGGGCGCCGCCCAGGCGACCGGCGTCCGCGACGCGCTGTCCGCGCGCCCGGCGCTGAGCCGGCTGCTCCCCGAGGCCGGCGACGGGCACCGAGCCGACGAGGACCGCTCCGGCCTGGCCAGGCAGCAGATGTTCGGCGGCGTGCTCGGCCTGCTCACCGAGCTCGCGGCCGCCGCGCCCGTCCTGCTCGTGCTCGAGGACCTGCACTGGGCCGACGCCTCCACCAGGGACCTCGTCACGTTCCTTTCCCGGATGCTGCACCGGGAGCGGGTCGCGCTCATCGGCACCTACCGCACCGACGACCTGCACCGACGGCACCCGCTGCGGCCGGTGGTGGCCGAACTGCAGCGGCTGCCTAGCGTCATCTCCGTCGACCTCGCGCCGCTTGATCCGTCTGCGCTGGCCGAGCACGTGACCGCCGCGGCACCCGGCCGCCTGGACGCGACCGAGCTGAACGACATCATGGCCCGCGCCGAGGGCAACGCCTACTACGCGGAGGAACTGCTCGCCGCCCTGGTAACCGGGGACCCGGCCGAGCGCCGCTCGCTGCCCGCCGGCCTGGCGGCCCTGCTGCTCAGCCGCGTCGAGCAGCTTTCGGACGCCGCCCAGCGCGTGCTCCGCGCGGCGGCGGTGGCCGGGCGCAAGGCCGACGACGAGCTGGTGCGGGCCGCCTCGGGCCTGCAGGCCGACGAGTACGAGGGCGCGGTACGGGAGGCGGTCACCCACCAGCTGCTCGTCCCGGACGGCACCGAGGGCTATGTCTTCCGGCACGCGCTCCTGCGCGAGGCCGTGTACGCCGACCTGCTGCCGGGGGAGCGGACCAGGCTGCACGGCACGATGAGCACCCTGCTGTCCGATGAGCGGCGGCTCGCGGTTCCCGGGACGGCCGCCGAGCTTGCCCAGCACTGCCTGGCCAGCCACGACATTCCCGGAGCCTTCGCCGCCTCGATCCGGGCCGGGGACGAGGCGGAGCGGCTAGGCGCGCCCGCCGAGGCACACCGCCATTACGACCAGGCGCTCGCGCTGTGGGAGCGGGTGAGCGAGCCGGAGAAGACGGTCGGCATGGCCCGGGGAAAGCTCGGCCTGCTGTCCGCGAGCAACGCGGCGGCCAGCGGCGACGTGGAGCGCGCCGTGCACCTGCTGCGCCGGCTCAGGCACGCGCTGGCCGCCGGTGCCGAGGCCGCCGAGGACCCCAGCCTGCCCTGCCGGATCGGCGAGCGGCTCGCGTACTTCCTGATGCTGGTGGACGACGCCAAGGCGAATTACGAGGCGATCGAGGTGGCCCGCGAGACCGTCGAGGGCTGCCCGCGCGATCCGCCGACCTGGTGGCACGCGCGGGCCATCGCCACCTACGCCTACACGCTGCTGCTCGAGGACAACGTCCTGGCCAAGGAATGGGCCGAGCGGGCCGCCGCCGCTGCCCGGGCGGCAGGCTCGCCGTGGGTCGAGGCCGACGCCCTGGTCACCATGGGCTTCCTTGACAACCGGGACGGCCAGAACGACGAGGCGATCAAGCTCTTCACCGCCGCGCACAAGCAGGCGCGGGAAGCCAAGATGATCGGCGTAGAGCTCCGGGCCGCCTACCACCTGGCCCGGGCGCACCTGGAGCGCGGCGACCTGGGCGTCGGCGCGGCCGTGGCGCACGAGGGCGGCAAGCGGGCCAGCCACGCCGGGCTCAACCTCGCGCCGTTCGGCCTTGACCTGCAGCACCTGCATTTCCAGTGTCATTTCGCCGACGGCAAGTGGGACCACGCGCAGCAGATCGCCGACGGCTTCGCGGTCCGGGTCACCAGCATCGCCGAGGCCTACCTGTCGTCGATGGCCCTGTTCATCGACGTCGCGCGGGGAAACCCCGCGGTCGCCGAGCGGCAGGCCTGGATCAAGCCGTTCTTCTCGACGCACGGGTTCGACGGGTTCATCGCCCGCGGTCTGCTCGCCGAGCACGCCCTCTGGCAGGGCGATGCCGAGCTGGCCATATCGGAGGCCATGACCGCGATCAGCCTGTCCTCCGAGCCGCCGTGGGGCTACCATCCGTCGGTCATCAGGCCGGCCTGCGTCGCGCTGAGCGCCCGGGCCGACCGGGCTATCCAGGCGCGCGCCCTCGGCGACCACGACGCGGAAGCCGCCGAACTGGCCGCGGCGGCGGAATTGCGGCAGATCGCCCGCGAGGGCGCGGCGTACGTCAAGCGGCCTAAGTTCATCATGGGTCCCGAGGGGCATGGCTGGCTGGCCAGGGCCGAGGCGGAGTACGGCCGGGCCAGCGGGGACAACCAGCCGGAGGCGTGGCGGGCGGTCCTCGACGCGTTCGGTCCCGCCTACGTCTACGAGACGGCCCGCACCCGGTGGCGGCTTGCCGAGGCGCTGGCCGAGGCGGGTCGCAGGGACGAGGCCACCGAGCAGTGGCGGCTGGCCGCGCAGACCGCGGACAAGCTCGGCGCCATGCCGTTGCGCGCGGCGCTTGACGACCTGGCGCGCCGGGCCAGGATCGGGACCGCGCCGGCCGACACCGCGGACGGCGCGGCTCTTTCCTCGCTGACAAGCAGGGAACGCGAGGTGCTCCGGCTCATCGCTGCGGGCCGCAGCAACAGGGAGATCGCCTCGGTGCTGTTCATCGCGCCGAAGACGGCCAGCGTGCACGTATCGAACATCCTCGCCAAGCTCGGCGCGGCCAGCCGGACCGAGGCCGCCGCGATCGCGCACAGGGAAGGCCTGATCGCCGAGCCCTCAGCCCGCTGATGCTGCACCGGCACCGATGCGCGGGAACGGCTCGGTAGAGAAGATCACCTCGACCGGTACCTCGAAGTATGCGGCGATCCGCAGCGCCAGGTGCAGGCTGGGATTGTACTCGCCGCGCTCCAGGTAGCCAACCGTCTGGTAGTGCACGCTGAGGGCGCCGGCAAGCTGCCGCCGGGAGATCCCGCGTTCCGCCCGCAGCATCGCGATGCGGTTGTAGATCATCTCACTCATCGGCGCTCACCTCATCGCACCCGCAGCATCGCCTTCTCGTGCCTGGCCGCCACGCTCGACCCCGGATCGGCGCCGAGCACGCTGACCTGCCCGGCCGACCGCATCCGGAAGCCCTCGAGTATCTCGACCGTGGTCGTCTTGCCTGCGCCGTTCGGCCCTAGCAGGGCCAGCACCTCACCGCGCCGCGCGGCGCACGACACCCCGTCGAGCACGTCGTTGCGGCCGTACCGCATCCGCGGGTCGCGGACATCGAGCACGACGTCCTCCGCCACGCGCGCTCACCACCCCGATACCAGCTCTGCCACGTACTACTACAGGCGTGGCAACCAGGCAGGTCTCCTACGGGGCAAGCGCGGCAAGGATCTCGGTGGCGCGCTCGGCAGCCGCCTCCGGTTCCACCGCGGGGTTGCCGACTTGCGGATCCCAGTTCAGGTCGTAGAACACCTCGGTAACGCCCTGCCCGGCGAGCCACTCCGTATCGGATCGGATCTGCCCGAAGCTGCCCGACAGCACGTCGACCGTTGTCGCCTGCTTGGCCAGGTAGGCGGAGGAGACGAACGGCATGTTGATCACCGCGACGCCGAGCCTGATCCGCGCCGTCCGCGCCGCCGCGTACCCGAGCGCGACCATCGGGTCCAGCACGCTGTGGTACACCGGCGCCATGTTCGATCCCCCGGGCACGAGCAGCCGCTGGAACGTCCACAGCGACGCGTACCCGGTGTCTTCGGCCCGCTCCGCGAAGGCTCCGAGGAACCCGGGCGTTGCCCATGCCCCCGCCACCGGGGCGCCGAATCCGATCCGCATGCCCTCGCCCTAGACTCCAGCCATGGCCTCCCTCCTGCCCGTCACCGAACGCACCAGGCACCGCCGCCTTCGCGAGCAGGGCAGCACCGACCGGCGGGACCTCGACGACATCCTGCGGGCCGGCCTGATCTGCCATCTCGGCGTCATCGTGGACGGAGACCCGATGGTGGTGCCGACCGTCTACGGCCTTGCCGGCGACGCGGTGTACCTGCACGGCTCGGTGGCCAGCCGCAGCCTGGTCGCGGCGCCGCGCGCCACCGTCTGCGTGACCGTGACGCACCTGGATGGGCTGGTGCTGGCCAGGTCGGTGTTCGAGCATGCGGTCAACTACCGCAGCGCGATGATCTACGGCGTGCCCAGGCTGGTGACCGACCCGGCGGAGAAGCTGGCCGGCCTGCGCGCCCTGAGCGAGCACCTCGTGCCGGGCCAGTGGGACTACGCCCGCCGCCCGAACAAGAAGGAACTGGCCAAGACGACCCTGCTCGCCCTGTCCCTGGCCGAGGCCTCGGTGAAGATCCGCACCGGCCCGCCCGACGACGGCGACACCCCCGACGCCGCCCTCCCCGTGTGGGCCGGCGTCCTCCCGCTCACCGCCACCTGGCAGTCCCCGCAGCCCGATCCCGTCCTTCCCGCCGAGATCCCGCTGCCTCCGCATATCGCCGCCCTGGCTTATCGCCCGTCCGGCCTGGCAGGATCTCCTCAGCCATAGCCGCGGCCCTTCGTCACCTCCGACGCAAGTCATTCAGCTCGCCGCCGGTCAGCAGCAGCTGCAGCCCGATGCCGACCCAGAAGACGGAGCCGCCGATGGTGCCGAACGCGGCGAACCGGGCCAGGTGACCGGTCGGGGGATGAGTGTGATCTCCCGGATGGACATGGCGCGCCCTCCCGTCTCCACAGCCTCGGTCACCATACGTGACCGGCCACATGAAACCCGCATGATCGTGCTGTGGGTAGATTCCTGCGGACACGGCTTGCCGGCCGCACGGCCGGTGTATCTTGCCGTGCTCCGTCGCCCCTGAGAGGGTGAGACGTTATCCGGGCGGCATATCGGGAGGAATCATCATGAGCCTGGCCCTGCCCCTATCGACCAGCGGCCGTTTCGTCGTCGACGCCCACGGCCGGCGTGTCCGTCTGGCCGGGGTGAACTGGTACGGCGCTAGCGAGGACATGGGGGTCCCTGTCGGGCTTGACCAGACGAACCGCAACACGCTGGCCGAGCTCATCGCCGGCCTGGGATTCAACTGCGTGCGGCTGCCTTTCAGCCTGTGGATGACCGAGCAGTCCAAACCGGTGCCCGATCAGTACCTCGCCGCCAACAGCGACCTGTACGGCAAGACTCCGATGGAGATCTACGACGCCTGCGTACGGGCGCTCACCGGGGCCGGCCTGATCGTCATACCGAACTGCCACCTGCTCGACTACGGCTGGTGCTGCTCGGCCAGCGACGAGAACGGGCTGTGGTTTAACGACCGCTGGCCCGCGGCGAGGTTTACCCAGGTATGGCAGGGCATTGCCAGGAGGTACGCCTCGGATCCGCTGGTCGCCGCCTTGGACATCAAGAACGAACCCCGCCCCGCGACGGTCGGTGGGAAGGTTCTCTCCCCGACCTGGGGGACCGGCGGGCAGACCGACATCGCCGCCATGTACACGACTATCGGAAACCTCATCCACGAGATCAACCCGGAGCCGCTGATCATCTGCGAGGGCCTGAGCTATGCCACCAGCCTCACCGGCGTGGCCAGCCACCAGGTCACGCTGGAACGGCCAGGCAAGGTCGTCTACAGCATGCACGACTACTCCTGGGACCACGCCGAGGGCCAGTCCCCGGCGGCCTACGCGGAACAGATGAACAAGGCCGGAGGGTACATCCTCACCGAACAGATCGCGCCGCTGTGGATCGGCGAGCTTGGCGACAACACCGGCTCGCTCGCCACCTACGGCCTGGCCCCGACCTCCCAGCCCGGCAGCGCTCCGCCCGCCGGGTGGTGGGCCAACCTTGCGGCCTGGCTGACCGACGCCGACGTGGACTGGTGCTGGTGGGCGCTCAACCCGACGCACGGCACGAGCATCAACCCGCCGAGCGGTCCGGTGAAATACAACTGGGGCGAGCCCGAGCCCTACGGCCTGCTCACCTCGAACTGGGCGGCTGCAGCGAGCCCGGCGCTGGCGAAGATGCTGCAGTCCATGACCCTGCCGCACATCGGGCCCGGTATCGCCAGTCAGGAACCAGGGTCGGTCGGCGCTAGCTGAGCCCGGGGATCACCTCCGCGGCCAGCCGCTCGGCCTGCCTTTCCTGGTCGAACAGCGCGGTGAACAGGATCAGTTCCGCGCCTGCGTCGGCGACCTGCTGCACGTCGCGCACGCAGTCGGCAGGCGTTCCGGCGACCGCGGCTGCCTCGATGGCCTCAACGCGCTGCCCGTACAGGCGTGTCAGCGCGGCGTTCATCCGGTCACGCGCCCGCCCGGCATCGTCGTCCACCGCGACGTAGACCCGCTTGGCGATCGGGAAATCCCCGGCGGGCCTGCCCGCCTCGGCCAGCGCCTGGCGTACGACCTGGACCTGCTCGCCGAACCGCGCGGTCGTAGACGAGCCCGCCCCGAAAAAGCCGTCGCCCAGCCGGATCGCGCGCCGCAGCGCGGACGGGGCGGCCGCGCCGAACCAGATCGGCGGATAGGGTTTCTGGAACGGCTTGGGCTCCATCGATGCGCCCTTGAGCTGCCAGAACTCTCCTTCGAAGGTGACGCTGGGCTCCGTCCACAGCGCCTTCATCAGCGCCAGCCCCTCGGTGAACCTGGCCACATACCGGTGCGGATCGACGCCGAAGGCAGCGAACGGCCTCCCCTTGCCGCCGGTTCCCACGCCGATATCGATCCGTCCCCGGCTGAGCTGGTCCAGCGAGCTGAGGCTCTTCGCCAGGTGCACCGGACTGTACAGGGTCGACACGAACACCACGCACCCCAGGCGCATCCGCTCAGTGCACGCGGCCGCATAGGTCATTGCCTCGATGGGCCCGAGCTGCGGCCAGCCGCTGCCCACCATCTGCTCCTGCGCCCACGCGCTGTCGAAGCCGAGCTCCTCGGCTCGTGCGAAGTAGGCGCGGAACGCCCCAGGGTCGAACTCACCGTCGCCATAGAACTGCGGGATCGCGATCGCGAACTTCATGGGCAGCAGCGTATCTGCCGGAGGCGGAACGGGGCGGCCCGGGATGGACAGCCCTAGCCATGAAACCGCTGAGGAAGGGAGCCGTCACTGACGGCCTCCTGGAGACCGGCGGCGCCGGCATCAGCGCGAGATGGGGGCTTGGCCTGGCGCTGCGGCAGGCAGAGGTCGGCGCTGGAGGCGGTGCCCGGGCCGGCCGTGCTTGCCGGGGTTCTCGATGGGCGCCGGGGTCATCGGCAGCCTGTGGGGCCAGCGCCGGACGGCCGCCGGCGTAGTGCTGCTGCACGGGATAGCGCCCATACCGGCCAACGCCCGGATCGGGCTGCCGGTCCAGGTACACGTAGCCGAAGATGACCCGTTCGCGCCCCTCCAGGCCGTGGCCCGGTGGCAGGCCGACGCCCTCCGTGCGGGCCTGGCCGCGGAGGCGTGTCGCGTACTCCAGCGAAGCCTCTCCGCGGCTGGCCCTGCGGGATCCTGGCCAGGCTGATGCTACGGGGCGTACTGTCCGATGATCGGGGAGGCGGGAGCCTGCCGTGGCCTGAGCGCGGCGATGGCCAGCCGGTCCGCGCCGGGGCGCCACGATATCAGCTGCACCTTGGTGGTGAAGCTCAGCTCGGCAACCAGGCTGTCGCTGGCAGCGGGCCAGCCGAAGCTGACCAGGGCATCGCTGCTGAGCCAGGTCCCCGGTACGGCCGTCAGGCGGCCGCTGGCCGTGGACGCGAGTTCCAGTTGCACCGCCTGTCCGCCGTCCTCTGCCTCGTTGCTGAAGCTCGTCTCGACCGCCAGGAAGCGGCCGTCGGGGCTGAAGGCCGCGTTGGCTGCCGACCTGCCTGCAGGCAACTCGGCTGCCACCTGGCGCCCGGTGGCCAGGTTCACCACCTCGACACTGCACCGCGCGGTACACGGCGGCGTCCATGCGATGTGGGTCGTGCTCGCCGCGATCACGTCAGCAAAGGTGCGGCTGGCCTGCCGGGTGGCTGGATCCCACAGCTGGTCGCCCATGGTTCCCGGCTGCGGGGCCACCGGTGCAAGCAGCAGGCCGCGGTCGGTCCCCTCCTCGATCTGGTACCCGGCCGGAAGGCTGAGCTGCGGGCCGAGCGGCGTTCCGGCGATGCTGACCTCCCGCGCCGTGCCCGCGGCAGTGCGCGGATCTGCGCCCTGCCGGTAGCTGGTCAGCCACAGCTCGCCAGCGCCCGCCGGCGCGACCGCGTCCGCCATCCCCACCTTCGTGGCCGACGGTGCTCCGTCGGCAAGGAAGTACACGGCAAGCCGCGGCCCTGCGCACGTGCCGCAATCGGCCCGGGCACCAGGATCAGCCAGAATCGCCCAGCCGCCTGAGGCGCGAATGAACTCATAGCCGGCCTGCTGTGCTGGCAGCCCGCCGATCGGCTCCATCTGGCCGGTGCCGGGCCACAACCACGCAGGCTGCCGACCGGCAGTTGGCAGCCGAAGACCGGCCGGCCAGGACAAGGCGGGCCCCGCGATTCCGTCGGGTACCGCCGGCAACGCCGCCACGCCCGAAGCCGTCACCTGCGGAGTCGCGGTGGCAACGGCCCGGGCTGGTCGCGTCGGCAGATGCCGTGACCGTGGCAGGTACTGCACAAGCACCACGGCCACCAGAACGAGCACGGCGGCTGCCGCCACCCGACGCGGCCACGGGCCGGGCTCACGCTCTCCGCCCTGACTCAGGGTGTCCGGCACCGCCATCACCGCCACCAGCGTCCTGCATCTCTGCCTCCGACCATACCCCGGCCTGCCCGTATCAACGCGGCGAGCAGTCCGACGGCGGTGTTCCGGTCAGATCCGTCAGGTCTTCCTGGCCGACTTGCCGAACAGCATGTCGTGGAGGTCCAGCAGGCGGGCTAGCTCGGGAATCGGCGTCCGGTGGTCATCGACACGCAGGTCCACGATCATGTCGTCCCCATCGAGATACCCGCCCTCGCCGCCGGCCACGAGCAACGCCGCGCTTTGCCGGCCGCGCTTGTCCCCTCCCACTGCGTCGCCGGCCGCCGGTGAGCGTGCTCACCGTCTTCCGCGCCGTGGCTCCGGCGGCGTCAGCGCGGCGCACAGGTTATCCTGGCTGGACCGGCGCACCCCTCCGGGCGCCTGGACCCCGGATGCCGTCATGGCCGCGCTCTTCCGGGTACGTCCCGGTACCAGTTTCGCCAGCTCGTTCCCGTCGAATGGTGGTGCCCATCCCTGATGCCCGCTGCCGCGTCCTCGCATGATTTCTGGCAGGACTTCCTGCGGGCTGATGACCCCGTCCTCACCGCGCCCAGCTATCAGGGCGGCTACCCGGCCCGACTGGCCGACGGCCGCCACCTGCTCCTGCCCATACGGGTCCTGCCGGGAGACGGCAAGCGGGCGGTCGCGTCGCTGATCACCAATCAGGCCAGCTTCCGCGTGCTGGACGCGATCGCCGACGTGCTGACCTCCCAGGTGGCGCAGCTTGGCGCCGAAGTCGTGGTCGGAGTCCCCACCCTCGGCCTCCCGCTCGCAGAGGGCGTGGCACGCCGGCTGGGGCATCCCCGCATGGTCGCGCTCAGCATGTCGCGCAAGTTCTGGTACGACGAGGCCCTTTCCGAGCCGCTGTCCTCGATAACCAGCCCGCAGCAGGGCAAGCGGGTCTACCTCGATCCCAGGTCGCTCGCCCTGCTCGCCGACCGCCGCATCCTGCTCGTCGACGACGTGCTGAGCACGGGAACCTCGCTGTCGGCCGTGCTCCGGCTGCTGGTTAAGGCTGGGCGGCCGCCGGCCGCGATCGGCGTGGCCATGACGCAGACGCAGGCGTGGCGGGCGGTCCTCGGCCGGATCGACAGCCGCTGGCCGACCGTGGTCCGGTCGGCCATGAGCACTCCGCTGCTCGTCCCGCACGAGGACGGCGGGTGGCGACCTGAAGCCGTCACCGCTGTCCGGGAATCGACGCACAGCACTAGCTGACGCAGTCACGCCCGCAGGTCAGAAGCGGCGGGTGAGCCGGTTTCCGGCGCCTTGTATCAGCGGGCCGGCGGGCTCCTCCGTCCATATGGCTGCTGGTACCCGAGGGGCGCGCGAGGGAGAAATACATGACCGAGCCACTTTCCGCAAGGCATGAGACAATCGAGGGCGGATCGGCGGGCTGTCGGCACCTCGTGCATGACCCCCGTTCGGGAGACAATGCCGACCTTCGGCGCGTCGGCATCAGTCCGGATTTCTGGTACCCGGTCGCCGTATCGAGCAGCGTGCGAAAGAGGAAGACATTCGCGACTACCTTCGCGGGCGAGCGGATCGCCTTGTACCGCGGCGACAGCGGCACGGTCTACGCGCTGGAGGACCGGTGTGCCCACCGCCAGGTGCCGCTGAGCATGGGCGTCGTGGAAGGCGAGGCCCTGCGCTGCTGCTATCACGCCTGGGAGTATCGCGGGAACGGCCGTATTTCGCAGATACCGTATCTGCCCAAGGGCGTCGGTCGGCCGCCGCGCGGTGTCCGCGCTTACCCGGTTCGTGAAGCTTATGGCCTGGTCTTCGTGTTTCCCGGCGATCCGCAGAAGGCCATCACGACGGCATTTCCGCAGCTGCCGGAATTCGACTCCGGTGAGCACAAGACCATGATGTTTTCCCGCACCGTGCACTGCCATTACTCGTTCATGCACGAGAACCTTCTCGACATGAACCACCAGTTCCTGCACCGCGGCGTCATCGGCAAGATCCAGCCCAAGCTCCTCGGCTACCACACTGATCCGCAATCGGTGCAGGCCAGCTACCTGTTCACCCATGCCGGCGGGAAGAGGAACCGTGCCGCGGGCCTGCTCGCCCGGGGCCGCGGCGGCGAATCCCTCGGCTTCATCACCATCCGCACCGGCTACCCTTACCAAACCCTCCAGCAGGTCCCCGAGCACGCCGAACTCCCGGCGTTCTCCATCTGGGTCGCCTACGTGCCGGAGGACGCCGAGCAGCGCACCAATCACCTCTACGGGCTGCTCATGATCAAGAAGCCGCCGATCCCGGGGGGCCTCGAGCTGGCCTGGCCTTTCATCCGGCGCTTCACAGAGCGCGTGTTTGCCGAGGACCGGATGGCCGTCGAGGCCGAGCAACGGGCCTGGGACGAGCAAGACGAGGACTGGAACCACGAGGTCTTCCCGCTGATCCTCGAGGTTCGCAATGTGCTGCGCGCCAACGGGGTCCCCATCCGCCCCGAATCCGCCCGGTGCGGCACCGCCGCGCTGTGCGCCGGCTCACCGCAGGCCGGCACGATGTCCCACCCCGAACCGAGCCAGCCCGCCTGACCGGCCCGGCCGTCCCCGCTCGCGCCTCTGAGGCAGGCATACCGCAACGGCTTGTCACGATATGAGACGAGATCGAGGTGCAGAGATGCAAGGATCGAGGCACGAAGCCGTGGACCGGAAGCCGGGAACGAGGAGTTGTGGCCGGGACGGACGAAACATCGCAGCGGGTACCCGGGCTGACTGTCGCTCTTGATATTCCGTCAGCGCGGATTCTCGCCGATCAGGCGTCGATCATCCACGATCTTCAATTTGTCATGGATTGCTGTAAGCGCCTGATCACTGAGTTGGGCCGACCCGAGGATGACCGGGATGGGGTTGTGCCGCAGGCACTCTGGTCGTCCGCTCTGGTTGCCTACGCTCGGTGTTTCGGCGAGGGCGGGCGTCTTGGTCTGGTGACTGAAGATGTGCGGAGCCTGCCTCTGCACGGTGCAGTGATGAAATTCCATGAATGGATTATCGAAGAACGCGATAAGCTTACCGCACATCCAGCGGACCCATTTGACGCGGCCAGGATCGGCGCCGCTCTTTCCCCGCCCGGGCTGGGAGACCGGCGGATCCAGGGCATCGCGATTTTCTCCGCGAGCCGCGTCCTCATCGATATCATCGGCGTGCGGCAGCTGGGCGGTCTGGCGTCAGAACTGGCGAAGCAAACCGCGGAGAAAGCACAGAAACAGCAGGACTCGGTACTCGCCGATGCGCAGCAGCTGGACATAGGCAGCCTGTATGGATTGCCACCGCTGCGCTGATCCACGACATCGGCGACGGCCTGGCCCCGTACTTGCACGGCAGCTACGCCGCAGCGGTGCTGCGCCCGTTCGTCTCCGAACAGCTGTGCTGGATCGTCTCCCATCATCCGGTGTTTCCAGATGCCCTACTACGGCGCCCAGACCGGGGACGACGTCAATGCGACTGGCTGCCCCTGGAGCACTTTGCCCCGGCGGTCCGGGAGGTCTTCTCCCGCAAGCCGGCCTTCCGATAGCCAGGCCCTGGCTGCCGGACATACGCGGTTAACAGCGCTGAAATGCAGGTCACGTACGGTGCCTTCATGGTGGCTGACGAGCAGATTGCCGTAGAGGACCCGCGCAGGCCTGATGTCCGGGCGCTGCTTGAACGGCACCTGGAGTTCGCTCTCGGGCAAACCCCGCCGGAGCACAGCTTCGCGCTGGACCTGGAGGGGCTGCTCGATCCGGCGATCACCTTGTTCAGCTTCAGGGCGCGCGGCACCCTGCTCGGCATCGGGGCGATCAGGCGCCTCAGCCCGGACCATGCCGAGATCAAGTCGATGCATACCGGCCAGGCGGCTCGGGGCCGCGGGATCGGGCGGGCCATGCTGACCCATCTGCTGGAGGTAGCCCGCGCCAGGGGCTTCCGACGGGTGAGCCTGGAGACCGGGACGACGGCGATGCACATAAGCTTTCCCGTTCGCCGCGTTGTGGCCTCGCAGCGGGTCCGGGAGGAGCCGCGGTCATGATTGCGTCGAGCAACTCGCGGCCGGCCTGGTCAGCCGGATCGACCTGGTCGACCGCGCGGCGCAGGGACTCGGAGATCAGGCCGAGAGCCGACGAAGCGTCGACGGCCTTCGCGACGGCAGTGAGCTCATGCCCCAACGTCGAGGATGGTGCCACTGCTCCTCCAGCGTGCAGCGCTCGGAGGGCCAGGGTAAGTTGCTCGGTCACAGAGTCGCGATCTCCGCGTAGGGCAAGTGCCGTCGCCATTCGCGCCCGGATCTGCGCCTGGGCGAGCCAATCGTCGGGCGCGCGAGCGTTTTCCAGGGCACGGCCGAACGCAGCGAGCGACATTTCGGCGTCACCGACCCGCAGCGCATACTCTCCGATCCGTGCGTCCACGCGCAGGACCGGGCGGCCTTCATCGAGCAAGCGGATCCGCGCTGCGGCTAGAGCGCTGATCGCTTGACGGTACTGCCCCGCCGCGGCAAGAGCGTCCGCGATCACCACCTCCACGGTTGCGGCCGGTGCCGCGCCACGATCAGCAAGCTCCTGGTAGATCTGTCGGGCACGGATCTCGTCGCCGCGCGACACGGCGAGGTTCAGGCGCTGCTGCAGCACCGCCGTGACGGCGATGCCGGCTTCCGGGTCAAAGGGCGTGCCCACGAGCGCGCGCAGGATCGCCTCGGCGCGCTCGAGGTCACCATCATCGGTGAGCAACCGCCGCGCGGTCATGGCGGCCAGCGCGATCCTGGGATTGCTTCCCGGCGACTCCTGGGCATGCTCCTGGCCGGCGCGCTCGATCTCGCGGTCGGCATCGGGGCCTGACGGCGGTTGCTTGTTCACCTCACGCCACTCGGCTAGCTCGTCGACCACCCGAGTGGCGTCGGTAACGTCGGTGCCCTGATCGGCAAGCAGATAAAGGTATTCCCTCCAGTTGCCGAGCGTATCCTGCACGTCGCTGACGCTCGCGGCGTCACGGATGTACCGTTCGCCGGCCACTCTGGCGGCAGCCAAGTCGCCGCGCGCCAGGTACATCGCGACCCATACAGCCGTGAGGTCCACGACGTCTATCCGGTCATCGACCTTGATCTGGTCAAGTTCCCGGGCCGCCTCGTCGAGCCGACCCAGTTCGGTGAGCGCCGCCGCGCGTCGCAGCATGCTGACCGGACCTTGGTGAATCTCAACCTCGAGCAGGCGCTGCAGATCGGCACGTGCGGCGGCTGGCTTGCCCAGCCGCACGAAGCAGCTGGCCCGGTGCTCGAGACACCATCCCGGGTCGTAACCCTCGGCCAGCGGCAACTCGAACGTCTGCACGGCCTCCTCGTACCGAGCACGGTGGTAGAGGAGCCAGGCACGGACAGCCACGAGATATGGCTCGGTATCCCTGCTGGGGAGGCGGTTCAGTGTCTCCTCTGCGTCTGCGTACCGCCCGGCGTTGGCCAGCAGCCGCAGCCGCAGCCGCAAGACCGTCTGGTTATCGGGGTCAAGCGCGAACCCGCAGTCGGCAGACTCCATGGCCGTGCTGTTCATGGACAGGCGGCTGAGGAAGCGCGAGTGCCATCCCCACAGACGCGCGTCGGCCTGATTGAGCACAAGGGCCTTCTCGGTATAGGCCAAAGCCTCCCAGGCGGCGGTGCCGAGCGGACCGTCCGCGGCCTGAGCCGCGAGTTCGGAGAGCTGGGCGCGGACGCCATAGGCCCACGCCTCGTCGGCTTCCGGCGGCCCAAAGCGCTCGGCACGGTCGACCCATACCCGCATCGCACGTTCGACGAGATCGACATCAGGGCCGGGCGAACCAGGCGGCCAGCTTTCGGCCCGAAGCGCGTCGGCGTAGTACCACCCTGCTTCGGGGATGGGCGGTTCTGCTCTCCAGGCCTTTTGCAGTAGAGGCAGGGAACGCGCGGCGTCGCCGTTCCTGAGATGCTGCTGGCCCGCCTTGAGAGCTGCGGCCAGTGCTTCTGCCTGACGTCCGGTACCGCCGAGAATCGCTGCTCGAAGTTCATGCACGGGCGCGTTCGAGTACAGCACGTCGCCGACGACGCCTTCGCGTAGCGCGTCGTCGGCGGCATCCAGCGCCTCCTGCGGGTGGCCAAGCTCGGCCAGCCTGCGAGCCCGGATGAAATGGAGCAGCCCGGTGACTCGCAGAAACGTCGCGCCCGTACCGAGCCGGGTCAGGGTCAGCAGGGTGCCGTGCGTGCAGCCTTCCTCGTACAATTCGGCTGCCTCGGCCAGGTCGCCGTCTCGCTCGCTGCACGCGCCGAGATGGAAGTACCCGTCGGCGCTGCCCGGGGCGCACTCCACGGCAAGCCGGGCGCGCCTGGTGGCGTCGTCGTGCTGGCCGCAGACCAGGCTCAGTCCGGATCGCTCGGCTCTTAGCACGGCCGTCGCGGGAAGCGTTTCAAGGGCCTCATCCAGGACGCGCACAGCGTCGTCGGCCCGGCCGGCCTGCTGATTGACCGTCGCCGCCAGCATGACCAGCTGGGCTTGCGTCTGCGCGGGCAGTTCCTTGAGCCGGGTGAGCGCTTCGCCGAGTCGGCCGCAGAGGCGGATCGCGGCTTGCGCGTCACCGTCGGCCCAGAGCCTGATATCGCCTGAGAGGCTCTTGAGAAGGAGGACAACCGTCGCGTCCCCGTCCGGGTATCCCTCAATCAGCTGGATGGCGGCTTCATACTCGTGCCGGGCCAGAGCTTCGACCACCTGCACGGTCCATGCAGTCGCCGCTGCCACCGGGTCCTGCCGGGCATGGTTACGAAGTTCGGCGAGAGCGTGCTCCACGACTTCCGCGCGGAATCGGCGGGTTTCGCGCCAGAGTTGATGCTCCTGTCCGGCGCGGTCTGTGAAATGACGCAAACCTTCTTGCGCGGCCGCAAGGGTGTCGTTCACCGTGCGGATCAGGCGCTCGAGCTCTTCGAAGGCACCTCGGTTCGAGATCTCGGCGATGATGTCGCCGGTGGCCTTGCGTTCTAGGTCCCGTACCGTAGCTACGGTCTCGGCGGTCTTTTCTGTCAGGGCCGAGGTCAGTTGGGTTATCGGGGACGTGACCGGCTGTGTGCCTGGTTCCTGCTCAGCCACCGAGACTCCTTGCCCAGGACAATGGTCCGATGTCGCGCGGTGAGGAGGCCAGCCGCAGGTCTCCAGGGTGACGGGCGAACAGGGCTGGCTGAGCCCATGGCTTGACCGTTAGTCTTCTGCGAACTCGCTGGACCGCTACCTGTAGCGAGCGGCCTTTGGCCAGCTCGTAGTAGAAAGGGTTGACGAACTTGATGGCGGCGGCCAGGTCGGGCAGCGGGAACTGGGATGCCACGACGGCGTCGACGCCCCTTTCGAGTAGCCGTCTGGCCAGCATTGTCATGTCGCCGGGGACGAGGTCACTGGGTCCCGTGCAGGCTTGGAGGACCACCAGCCGGGTCGGGGGGGCATCGACCAAGGCCGCGAAGTCGTCTGGTCCCAGCCAGGCGACGCCCCCGCGACCGTCATCGAGTGCGAGCTGGTCGACGTGTCCGTGGTAGCGGCCGTAGCCGACGTAATGCACCACGGCGAACGGGTCATCAGAAAGCAGGTCGCAGAGAAGCTCGGCGGACATCCGGGGCTGGGTTTTGAGCTTGATCTCCGGACGGCTTACGAGCAGTTCCTGGACCTTGGCGGATACTTCCTGCGTGCCGGGTGGGGACGATCCGTCAGCGAGCGTGCTGGTCCCGAACTGACGCGGGGCCTCGACAAGAAGAACGGTGAGCTGGCCGGGGGCGGGCGGGGAGTACTCGGCCGGGTCCGGAAGCAGGACTCTGGCCAGGGTGGCGCGGTCCCGCACGCCGATCGGGGTGGCCTGGGCAGGGACAAATAGCTGTTCCCAGGGCAGGTGAACGAGGTCGACCTCAGTTTTCTCGGCGAAGTGCAGGCTGACGTTGACCTGCGTGTCGGGTGAATCGAACATCAGCCGCTCCAGCTGGTCGGCGATGACCGGCGGGACTAGCGCCCGGTAGAGGACCCGACCGAGCAGCCGTGCCTGTTCTGAGTCTTCAATCCTGCTCTGCGACCGCCAGGCGCGGAACAGCCTGGCGACCTCCCCGCGAACGGTGTTCAGGTCGACCGCCACCGGCCCGAGATGGCCTCCAGGATGCGCGGTGGCCTCGACGATCCAACCGGTGTCTGCCTGCCTGATATTGATCACGAACTCGACCGAGGACGACGGCTTATCCGTGACGGCAGGCGGACGCACGAGCTGCTGTTGCTCGGGTGTAAGGGCCTCAAACCACACCGATTTGGCGCCATTGGCGGCGTAAACGTGTCTTTGCAGCTCCGGGAAAAAGGCGGCTTGCTGGATCGTTTCCACCGGGATTCCATAGCCGCCCAGCGCCTGCTTAGCGTCTCTCGTCCGGCGCATGACACCGCAGACGGCACCGGTACGCAGATTCAGCAGCGGCGCCCCGCTCATGCCGCGCTGGACCTGTCCCTGCTTGAACTTGATGAGCGGCTGAGGCCCGGGGACGAAGCCCTCGGCCTCAAACGTCGCGGGCACTCCGTGTGGCTTGTCAGGAGGATAGCCGTACGTCGACAGCGAGTCGAGGGTGTCGACCGCGCCGAGCAGCAAGGCGATGGGGACGTCAACGGGTGCCGTCTGCAGCCGCAGCCAGGCCAGGTCCGTTTCCATGTCGGCAACGGGAGCCTCCCGCAGCTGGTACTCGCGACCCTGGATGTCCACGACCCCTATCGACGAGGAGCCAAGGATGGCGGGCTCGATGACGTGGGCGCAGGTGAGGATCTGACCAGGCGCAACAAAGAAACCGGTGCCGTTAGCCTGGTAGCCGATATCGATGCGCACGGTGGCAGCGGGCATGAGACCGGCAATAGCCGACCGGAACACCTGAGGCCCGTCCCTACGGAGCCGGATGGGCGGGGGCGTCACGCCAGGTCAGCTTGACCCGCAAGGTCGCCGTACCCTTGCCATTGACGATCAGTGCCGTCAATTCGCCGGCCTCGACACCGACGTCGATGCCGAACTCCACTTCTGCCTCGCTGGGCTTGGCGGTGCGCAGCGCACGGGTCATCGACTCAGCCACCGCCCCGATTGACCTGGTCAGACCATCAAAGGACAGCAGCCGCCCAATTGCGACATCGTGCTCCGGCGAGGTCTCTTCGGCCAGAGCAACCATGACCACGGGACCGTTTTCGCCCACGCGGGCCGAGATAATTGACCCATCCATCGCACCCCCACGGCGACCGTTTGTTGGTATGACAAGACCATATGATTTGGCCGGTTCTGGCGACAAGAGGTACCAGCGGCAGGAAAGTCGCATTCAGTTGCCTGGAACGGCAGCGAGCGCGGGCCGTTTATGCCCTATGACTACCGCCCGGTCGTGCACCGGGTCCGGCGGTACGTCCGGCTGCGCACGCGGTGAACGTCACGGGCAGTCCCTCCTGTCAGCTGATCGCGCCCGCCGGGAGCAGCGCGTGGACGCCCCAGGACTGGTTCGCCACCTGCGTGACCCTCAGGTCGAGGACCGGGCTGGCCAGCGCCAGCGCGGTAGAGGACCGATCCGGCGACCAGTTCCCTGCAGTCGATGTTGCCGCCGCCGACAGCCCTGGGCGGGATGGTGGAGTGCTCACCGGGCTCGTCCCAGGCGACGCCCGTCACGCCGTGGAACGGGGCTATCCGCACCGTGTGTCCGCGAGGACCCCGCCCGGCACCGCACCGCGAACGGCGATCGGCCCTGTCAGGCAATGGCCGGCACGCCCCTTGTCGGCCATCGTCGGGACCTTTTCGCCAGGGAACGTCTGCGGCTGCAGGTGCCCGGAGGCGTTCAGCGAGCGCAGCACGACCGTGTCACCAGGGTCGACGGTCAGTACAGGCGGCAGGTCGCGGGAGAACACGTTTGTCGTGGTCGACGGTGACGGGTCGAGCTGATGGCGGGTCATGCAGCGATCTTCTCCGCTCCGCCCGAGCGCGGCAACGCCAGGCCGTTCGCCGTCCCTGCAGCCCCTGCGGTCACTCGGTCACCAGGCCGGGCCGCAACGATGTAAGCCTGTGGCGGTTGTAACCGCCACGATGTAAGGATGTGGCGGTCGGGACGGGGCCGGCGGGCAGGACCGCGGAGGTCCAGACCACTCAGCAGCGGGTGGCATTATGGGTGCAAATGAGAAAATCATCACCTTCCCGCCGCTACCCCGTGACGGTCACCCAGCTCCCGATCACGCGTTGCGAGGTCTGCCATTGCACGGTCGCTTATCGGCCCGGCACGATCAGCGAGGCCCTGACCGAGCATTACCGCCGGACCCATCCAGAAGCGCTCGACCTCGTGTCCCGGTAAGCCGCTTCGCAGAAACCCGCACGATCACCACGGCGTCCTATGCTCATGGGATGGGTGCCTGTAGCTGGACGGCTCCTGCGGGGCGGGTATGACGGTCGGCCTGGCCGACCGGATGCGCGCGATCTGCTTGGCGTTTCCCGAGGTCACCGAGCGGCCAAGCCATGGCGCGCCGACCTGGTTCGTCAGGGACAAGAGCGCGTTCGTGACGCTGTGGGCGCACGGCCATCACGACAACCGGTTCCCGCACCTATGGTGCGCGGCGCCGCCGGGAGCGCAGAACGAGCTGACCGCGTCCGCGCCGGAGCGCTTCTTCCGGCCGCCGTACGTCGGGGGCCGCGGCTGGCTCGGCGTCCGTCTTGACCGTGATCCGGACTGGACCGAGATCGCCGAGATCTGCCAGGACGCCTACCGCGTCATCGCCCCGGCGCGCCTCGTGGCCCGGCTGGACGGCCGCCCTGAAACGTCGTAGCCAGGCCCGTACATGCCGCGGCCTAGCGGTCCCGCAGCACGGCCTCGGCGACCTCGGTGGCGCAGCCCCAGGACAGCGAGATGCCCGCACCGCCGTGACCGTAGTTGTGCCACAGGACGCCGGCCCCGAACGGCTTGGATTCCAGCCGGACCTCGGGCCGGTACGGGCGCAAGCCGACCCGGTGCCCGACGATGGGCACACCACGCAGCCGCGGCTCGATCGCCGAACATAGAGCCACTATCCGTTCTGATATTTGGGTTTGAGGATTTTTGTCCCAGTTGCCCTCGTCGTTGGTACCACCGAGCAGGACAGTGTCACCATGCGGGAACATGTAGGCGATCCAGGGCGGATCCTCGTCCCTGTCGATCAGGAACTCCTCGATGCCCGGGTTTTCGGCCAACACCACCTGGCCGCGGATCGGTACCACCGCCGGGTCGGGAACCAGGTCATGGGCGGCGACGCCGGAGCAGTTGACGACGACGGGCGCGGTGCCTGCCAGTTCGGCGAGCGAGCCGACCGGCGAGACCTTGATCGTGCCGCCGGCCCGCTCGAACCTGGCGCGCAGGTAGTCCAGGTAGACGGGCATGGTGGCGAGCGGGGTGGTGTAGTGCCAGCCGGCGGTAAAGCCGTCGGGCAGTTCGGCCTGCTCGCACAGGCGCAGGCCGGGCAGCAGCTTGGTCCAGTAGTGCGGCTCGATGGGCCTGCGGCTGACCTCCCGGCCGCTTGCCATCCGCACCCCGGTGCCGGGCTCGGCGGCGAGCTTGGTCAGCGCCTCGAGCCCGACCTGGCCCCAGCGCAGCACACGTTCGGGCGGCCCTACCTTGACCGGGCCCCAGACCGCGCCCGCGGCCACCGACGTGGTCCGCTCCGGCGGGTCGTCGGTCCTGATCGTCACGCTGAGCCCGGCCTCGGCCAGGCAGATCCCGGTCGTCAGCCCGCTGACCCCGGCCCCTACCACCAGAACGTCCATACCCACGACCGTATCCTTACCGGTGGCGGACCCGACGGGAGGTGGCCGTGAGCGATCTGACCGGCGCGCAGGCCAGGCTGGTGGACAAGGCGGCCGCCACGGCCGCGGGCCCGGCGAGCCTGAGCGACATCGAGCACGTGGTCATCCTGATGCAGGAGAACAGGTCGTTCGACCACTACTTCGGCACGCTGTCCGGCGTCCGCGGCTTCTCCGACCCGCGGGTGCTGGCCCAGTCCGTGGGCGGCAAGAGCTACCCCGTCTTCGACCAGTTCGGCTACCAGCCGGGCACGGGCGCCGACCCGTCCGGCTACCTGCAGCCGTTCCGGCTGTCCAGCGACCCGCCGCTGCGCGACGGCCAGACCACCAACGACATCTCGCATACCTGGGCCACCCAGCACCGGAGCTGGAACGGCGGCGCGATGGACAAGTTCGTGGCCACCCACGTGGCCGTCGACGACGCCGTGCACGGCCCGGCGACGATGGGCTACTATGCCCGCGCCGACCTTCCCTTCTACCATGCGCTGGCGGACGCGTTCACCGTGTGCGACGGCTACTTCAGCTCGGTGATCGGGCCCACGGACTCCAACAGGGTGATGGCCATGGCCGCCTCCATCGATCCGGACGGGGTGGCGGGCGGACCGGTGGTCGAGACGTTCGGCAACAGGGTCGCCGAGTACGGCAAGCTGACCTTCCCGACGATGCCGGAACGGCTGCAGGCCGCCGGGGTGAGCTGGAAGGTCTACAACGACCGGCTGGGCGAGCTGGCGCTGAGCCCGCTGCCGTACTTCAGGGCGTTCACCGACCCGTTCTCGGTTACCGGCGTCGAGCTGGTAGGCCGCGGGCTCACCCCGCATTTCCCCGACGACTTCGCCGAGGACGTCCAGTGGAACAAGCTGCCCGCGGTGTCGTGGATCGTGCCGCCGCTCGCGCAGTGCGAGCATCCCGCCGCTCCGCCCGGCTACGGCGAGTACCTCGTGCACAGCGTGCTGTCCACGCTGGTGTCGAACCCGGCCGTGTGGGCGCAGACGGTGCTGTTCGTGGTCCACGACGAGAACGGCGGGTTCTTCGACCACGTGCCGCCGCCGACGGCGCCCGCGGGGACGCCGGGGGAGTGGCTGACCGGGACCCTGCCGGCCGCCGCGGCGGGGATCACCGGCCCGGTCGGCCTCGGCTTCCGCGTCGCGTGCCTGGTCATCTCGCCGTTCAGCCGCGGCGGCTACGTGTGCTCGCGCACGTTCGACCACACCTCGCTGCTCCGCTTCATCGAGACCAGGTTCGGCGTCGAGGTGCCCAACCTGTCGGCCTGGCGGCGCGGCGCCGCCGGCGACCTGACCGCGGCGCTCGCCTTGTCCCGGCCGCCGGACACCGGCGTGCCCGCCCTGCCGTCGACCTCGCTCGGCCAGACCAGCGTCGCCGAGCAGGCCGTGCTGGACGCCCTGGCCGGCACCTTCGACGTGGGCATCCCTTACCCGCTGCCGGCGAGCAACGCGATGCCAGCCCAGGAGACGACCCCGACCCGCCCGCCGGTGCCGTAGCACGGCCCGCTACGACGAGCGCGGGCGGACCAGCCGGAACGTCTCGAACTCGGTGTAGTCGGGGGTCGGCGCGCCCTTGGCGCCTGTGGCGGGGTTGACCGGGTCCGCGCCCACCGCGTGGTACTGGGTCACGGTGATGCTGGTCTGGCCGCCGGAGCCCTGCAGGTCCGGGTCGACGTCGAAGACCGCGATCCCGTAGCCGGTCGACGTGTCACGCCTGGCCGACCAGACCGCGTCCTCGGTCGCGTCGGCCGCCGCGCGGGCGTAGACGTCCGGCGCGGCGGTGAGGGCGGGGCGGCCGGCGCGGGTGAACACCTTGGCCCGGCGCCGGCCGTCTGCCGCATCCGTCCCGTAGTCGTCGAGGTTCGTGTCGGTGCCACCGCAGCCCAGGACGAGGTGGACGGTGCCCTGGCTGGTGTCGAAGACGCCGTCGTCGGTAGTGGTGACCGGGTGCGGGCGCAGCGTGTTGACCACGGCGCCGGTGGCGACCTCCGTGCCCGCGCCCGTGTCCGCGCCGCGCACCGGGAAGGAC
>JASHTQ010000256.1 GCA_030040475.1 Streptosporangiaceae bacterium | reverse complement strand
AAGCTCAATGCGGTGATCGACGGCGACCAGGTTACCTACCACGACACCGAGCACCTCGGCGTCGCGGTCGACACCGAGCGCGGGCTGATGGTGCCGGTCATCCACAACGCGGGCGACCTGAACATCGGCGGCCTCGCGCGCAAGATCGGCGATCTGGCGGAGCGCACCCGGTCCGGCCGGGTCGGCCCGGACGAGCTGGCGGGCGGGACGTTCACGCTGACTAACACCGGCAGCCGCCGCCCCGCAGCCGGCCGCGGCGCCCGCCCGCCCGGCCGTGGTCGCCTCCGCGCTGCGCGGCACGACCCAGCGGATGTCCAGGCCGCGCCAGGTGATAGCGCAGCGGATGGTCGAGTCGCTGCGGGTTTCCGCCCAGCTCACCACCGTCGTCGAGGTGGACGTGACGGCCATCGCGCGGCTGCGCGAGCGGGCCAAGCGCGACTTCGAGGCAAGGGAGGGCGTCAAGCTGTCCTTCCTGCCGTTCTTCGCGCAGGCCGCCATGGAGGCCCTGAAGGTGCACCCGAAGCTCAACGCCGTGATCGACGGCGACCAGGTCACCTACCACGACACCGAGCACCTCGGCATCGCGGTCGACACCGAGCGCGGTCTGATGGTGCCCGTCATCCACGACGCGGGTGACCTCAACATCGGCGGCCTCGCGCGCAAGATCGGCGATCTGGCGGAGCGCACCCGATCCGGCCGGGTCGGCCCGGACGAGCTGGCGGGCGGGACGTTCACGCTCACCAACACGGGCAGCCGCGGCGCCCTGTTCGACACGCCGATCATCAACCAGCCGCAGGTCGCCATCCTCGGCACCGGCACCGTGGTCAAGCGCCCCGTGGTGGTGGAGGATCCCGCCCTCGGCGAGGTGATCGCCGTCCGCTCGATGGTGTATCTCGCGCTCACCTACGATCACCGGCTCGTCGACGGCGCCGACGCGGCCCGGTTCCTCACCACGGTCAAGAACAGGCTGGAAGAAGGCTCGTTCGAGGCGGAACTGGGGCTGTAGGCGTCCGGGCGCTCCGGCCGCGGGGGTGGCTGCGGAGGCATATGAAGGTCGCGGTAACCGGTTCGTCCGGGCTGATAGGCGGCGCGCTCGTGGCCAGCCTGCGCGCGGATGGCCACGAGGTCGTCAGGCTGGTCCGCCGCCCGCCGCGGGCCGCCGACGAGGTCCGCTGGGATCCGCGCGCCGCCGACGCGGGACTCAGCCCCGCCGCTCCGGCTGCCTCGTCCTCCC
The DNA here is from genome assembly GCA_030040475.1 of Streptosporangiaceae bacterium. The sequence continues at coordinate 5,728 of JASHTQ010000256.1, read as the reverse complement.
GGGCTTCGTCCTCGTCCCGGGCTTCGTCCTCGCCCCGGGCCTCGTCCCGGCCGGACGAACTCGGCGGGCTCGACGCGTGCGTGCACCTGGCCGGGGCCGGCGTGGCCAGCCGCCGCTGGACGGCCAGCTACAAGGCGGAGATCAGGGCCAGCAGGGTCCTCGGCACCCGGGCGCTTGCGGGAGCCCTCGCCAGGCTTGACCCGCGGCCCGCAACGCTGGTGTCTGCCTCGGCCATCGGCTGGTACGGGGACACCGGCGGAAGCGACGCCGAGGAGTCCGCGCCGGCCGGGACCACGTTCCTCGCCAGGCTCGTGCGGGACTGGGAGGCCGCGGCCGAGCCTGCCGCCGAGGCGGGCATCCGCGTGGTCCACCCGCGCAGCGGGCTGGTGCTCACCCCTGACGGCGGGCTGCTCGCCCGGATGCTCCCGCTGGCCAGGCGGGGCCTGTGCCCACGGTTCGGTTCGGGCAGCCAGGCGATGAGCTGGATCTCGCTGTCCGACGAGGTCGCCGCGATCCGGTTCCTGCTGGACCGCAAGGACCTCAGCGGCCCCGTCAACCTCACCGCCCCGGAGCCCGTCACCAACTCGGCGTTCAGCGCCGCGCTGGCCGCAGCCGTCGGCCGCCGCGACCACCGCTGGCTGCGCGTCCCCGCCCCGGTCCTGCGCCTGGCCCTGGGCGAGGCCTCCGTCGAACTGCTGACCAGCGCCCGCGTGCGCCCGACGCGCCTGCTCGACGCCGGCTACGAGTTCCGCCATCCGGACCTGCCCGCCGCCCTATCCGCCGAACTCGCCGCCCGCTAAGGCTCCCCCGCCGCGGTCGGCGGCACCGCGAATACCGCGCTGCCTGCTCTTACGCAGCTATTTCCAGTTGAAACGCACTTCCAGCCGGCGGCATACTGAGCCGGTGATCGCAGCGAGCGTAAGGGTCATTTTACGAAGCTGATCGCTGGTCGAGTTCAGCAGTGGCGTGCCGTAGGTATTGAGCGCGTTGACAAAGACAGGCTGGCTTCTGTCGATCAGGATCGCCCGGCCGACATTCTGGAGCGCCGCCGCCATCTCCGGACTCTCCGCTGTGGCCGTAAGCTCTTTCTCTATGGTAGCCGTCTGTTCCGGAGTGAGGCTCGCTTTGTTGAGCATCTGCCCGAACCTGTAGAGACTCTGAAGAATGTCCATCGTCGATACCGGCACGAGGCGTTGGCGCGCTGAGTCGATCATGCCCTGACTGCCGGATGCGTGCGCCTCGACAAGCGCCATCGTCAGCGACATCGCATCAGGTTTCTTGCTGAAAAGAGGCAACTCACCCTCCTCGCCGGTCGTGTATATGCCGGAGCATCAACTCCGGAGCAGCCCTTGCCGACCCTCCTCGGACAAGGTGTGCAGCATGTTCTTGTCGTGCCAGTAACCCATCTTGTCGTTGGCGACGTAGGCCATGGCCATGAGGACCAGCAGCTGGAAGGCGACGGGCTGTTCCTCCTTGCTCCGGAAGGAGAAGTCGGAGGGTGTCAGCCGGTGCTTCTTCACCTGGGGAGCGTACACATCATCTCGGTGGAATGCGAAGCAGAATATGCTACCAGATGATGCTACGGAAAACGGCTGCCCGCCGGCTGTTCCATTGTCAATCATGCCGATAAATCTCTGGCCGGTGAGTATCAGCTGCCCATTCCCCTGAACGTCTGTCCCGTCCATCGCTTTAAGGCGCAGCCCACAGAGAATAGTATTCCAGCGCGGCTCGGGCCCAACTGCCTCCGCCACGGCGAGCAGCGTCCCTGAGGGCTTGATAAGCACCATATCAGCGGGCGGGTCGGTAGCCTTGATTTTCGCAACGGAATGGCGCTCAAGCCGGATACCGAGATTGCTCGATTTTTGCGGGAGCATGTTGCGGTCAATAGTGAATCTAGCAGTCTTCAGTGTCACAGGTAAGCTCTCCCCCTAGCTAGTAGCTCAGCCGGCGGCCCTTGCCTTAGTGGCTCCGCGGTGATCAGGAGACTCAAGACCTCGCACTCAACGCGTGCAATCAAGCGAGAGGGTGGCAGTCAGCTATCGAAGCTTACATCGCCCGCCTACACCATGCGCCGGTCTATGCAAATTTCCGTGCGCCAGTTCAGCGGCCGTCTCGCGTTCCGTTCCTGTCGTCTCAATTAACCTCGGCCTTTCCCGATGGCCACCACGTCTAGCACCTGGAGAAGCGCGGGCCGGGGTGGCGCTCCCGTGTGGCCGGGGCCAGGCAGGCCGAGAGGTCAGGAGGAAGCGGAGGAGGACGGGGTTGGGGAGGTGGACGGGGTGGGGGTGGCGGTCGGGGTGGGGGTCGCCGTTGGGGTGGGACTGGTGGAGGGCGACGGGGTTGGGGTGGAGGTTGCGGAAGGCGTCGGTGAGGGGGATCGGGTGGGGGCGGCGGAGGACGAGGTGCCCTTGGCGGGGCTTATCAGGTCGGGGGGCTGGACCGAGTGGTTGCCGGTGAACAGGAGGGCGAGGGCGGCGATCGCCACGCCAAGGACGGCGACGGCTCCGCCGGTGGCGACGCCGGCCGCGAAGGAGTGGCGGTCACGGCGGTACTCGGTGCGGCGGCGCTCGCGCAGGTCAGCCGGCAGGGCAGCACGGCGGGCGGCCCAGCTGTTGACCGGGGCGGCGGCCATGCCGAGCGTGGGGAACAGCAGCAGGACGGCCAGCAGCGGACCGCTGAGCTGGTTCGCCTTGGTCAGGGCGGCGGCGATGCCCAGGAAGCCGAACAGTGCGAGGGTGGACTCCGCCCAGTTGGTACGCAGCGCCTCCCACCAGCGGGTCTGCTCGCTGGTCTTCGGCGTGCGCAGGAACGCCGCCTTCTTGGCGAACAGGGCGAGCACCGAGGCGCGGGCCACCACGAGCGAGGTGGACTGCCAGATGAAAAACGCGCCGAGGGCATCCCGCCAGGACGCACCGGTGCCGCGGCGCAGCAGGGCGATCGCGCGCACCAGGCCGAGCAGCACCAGGACCGGCACGGCGGAGACCAGGAACACGGTGAGCTTGCGGAACAGCTGGCCGCCGCCGGTGGCAAGGTTGACCGCGCCGGCCAGCAGGAAGATCAGGAACAGCAGGCTGAGCAGGTCGCCGTACCACTGCAGGGCGCCCGCCAGGTAGGCCCATCGCTGGCCGGCCGCCAGGTGGTTCTGCCGGCCCTGACGGCCGGGCATCATCGAGCGCCAGTGCATGCGCAGGATCTGGATGCCGCCGAAGCACCACCGGTAACGCTGGCCCTTGAGTGCCTCGAACGTCAGCGGCATGATCCCGTGACCCCAGGACTGGTCCACGTGCAGGCCGTGCCAGCCGGCCCGCAGCAGGCGCAGGGACAGCTCGGCGTCTTCGGTGATGCACCACTCGTCCCAGCCGCCGAGCTCGTCCAGGGCGACCCGGCGGATCAGCCCCATCGTCCCGGCGAAGATCGCGCCGTCGTGCTCGTTGCGGGACGGCTGGGAGACCGAGAAGAAGTACTTGTAGGAGTAGTACAGCCGCCGGTAGTAACGCGATTCGGTCCAGCCTCGGTAGTCCTGCGGCGCCTGGACGAAGCCGATCCACGGATCGGCGAACGCGGGGGCGCAGCGGCGCAGGAATCCTGGCTCGATCTGGTAGTCGGAGTCGACGACGCCGATGAGCTCGGCCTGCGGCGAGGTGAGCCTGCGCAGCGCGTAGTTCAGCGCGCCGGACTTATAGCCGGGCCAGTTCTCCAGGTGCGCGAACTTGACGCCGTGCCGCTCGCACCAGGCCTCGACCGGCCGCCAGAGCTGCTCGTCGTCGGTGTTGTCGTCGATCAGGATGATCTCGTATCTGGGGTAGTCAAGCCGGAGCAGCGAGCGCAGCGTGTCGATGACCATGTCCGGCGGCTCGTTGTGCGCCGGGACGTGCAGGCTGATCATCGGCAGCTCGCCGTCGGGGACTTCCAGCCTGGTGCTGGGGGTGATCCGGCGCCGCCAGTGCTCGGTGCCGAGCGCGTCGCAGATCTCCCACAGGTACGCGCAGCACAGCGCGGCGGCGAAGACCTCGAGGACCCAGAGCAGCAGCCCGCCCGCGGTGCTCGCCGCGCCCAGGTGGCTGGCGAACGTCCACTCCAGCGCGTAGGTCAGGTAGACCACGAACAGGAACACGCTTGAGGCCCAGCACAGGTGAGCCCTGGCGGACCAGCGCCTGGTCACGGGCAGCCAGATCACGCTGGCGAACACCAGGCCCGCCACGCCGGCCACCAGGTTGTGCTCGGAGGCTCCGAGCAGGCGAAGCACGACCGCCACCGCAGCGGCAAGCAGGACGGTTCCGATAATGGCCAGGACGAACCGCCGGAGGGCCGACCAGGTGCCCGCGCGCCGGGCGTGCCGCCGCGCGGGCAGGAACAAGGCAGCAGAGCCGAGCGGCGCGGCGACGATCCCGGCCAGCAGTATTGCCTGAAGCATGAAGCCCCTCACCGCCGCGCCTTGCGCGCGGTCATCCGGCTTCATGCGCTACCCGCCCGAAGGCGGGCCAATCATGACGAACCGGGGAGGCAACTTTTCGTCATTGTGGGTCGTTGCTGCCCCTCTGGGGGAAGTTTTGACCCACGATCTTGCCGCTGGCGGACAGCAGGGACGGGTGAGGCAGGTGGGATGGGCCGGCTGCGGCTGGCGTGATCCGCGGGAGCGAACGTTTCCAGCCGCGGCGCCGTTTTCAGGCGGTGGGCTGCAGGACGATGTCGAAGGTGGCCAGGTGGAACGGGGCGGTGAGGCCGTAGCCGGCGGCCTCGGCCTGGTCGTCGACGCGGGCGAAGTCGACGACGAGGCTCCGCTTCACCGCGAACACCGCGTCGGATTCGATGTACTCGCTGCCTGCCACGAAGATGTGGGTGGTCAGCGGGCTATGGCCGGGCGCGGTCGCGATGAAATGGATGTGCGCGGGGCGGTAAGGATGCCGCTTTGTCGCGGCGAGCAGCGAGCCGACCGGGCCGTCGGTCGGGATCGGGTAGTAGCTCGGCAGGACCGTGCGGAACCAGAAGGCACCGTCGGCGTCGGCGGTGAACAGGCCGCGGCCGTTGCCGCGCGGCTGCACGCCAGGCTGCTGGACATCGTAGAAGCCCTGGTCGCTGGCCTGCCACACGTCTAGCTCCGCGGCGGGCAGCGGCGCGCCGTCCACCGAGAGCACCCGGCCGCTGACGATGGTTTGCGGCCCGGTCCCGATCAGGTCGATCGTGTCGCCGAGTTCGCGGCGCGGGGAGACCGTCATGTGGAAGGGACCGAGCACGGTGGCCTCGGTCGCGCCCGCGCTCTTGCGGTGGTTGATCGTCTCCACCAGCATGGAGACGCCGAGCACGTCGGAGAGCAGGATGAACTCCTGCCGCTCGGCGTCGCATTTCTGGCCGGTCGCGGTCAGGAACCCGATCGCCTGCTCCCACTCCCCGATCGTCGGTTCTGCCTCCCTGACGAAGGCGTGCAGATGCTTGACCAGGCTGGCCAGCAGCTCGCGCAGCCTGGCGTCCGGGGTGTTCGCGAAGCTCTCGACGACCGCGGCGGTGGCGGTTTCCTCGGTGAAATCGGTGGCCATGGGGATGAGGCTAAGACCGTACCTCGGTGCGGCGCCACATCCGGTGCCGCGTGACTTTCGTCCGAACGGACCGGGGCTGCTCCGTGACCGTCAAACTGGCCGCCGAACAGGGGGATGCGCCACAGCGGCGGCAGGCCGTGCGCCCGGGGTCGCTCGCCCATCGCCACGAGCGCCGACAGGCGGATCAGGCGGCG
>JASHTQ010000255.1 GCA_030040475.1 Streptosporangiaceae bacterium | reverse complement strand
CGCGGCGGCGGGCAGCACGCCGCGGGTCGCGTAGCCGGCCACCGCGAGCGGGTGCGCGGGCGGGCGGCGCAGCGGGGCGAGAACAGCCTGGACGATGTCGTCGGCGTTTTCGGTCAGCGGGCCGAGGAGGCGCTGGTAGGCACGGCGGTCTGCGCCGAGGCGGGCGGCGGTCTGGGCCACGTCGCGGGTGAGGACGGCGGCGCGGCCGTTGTCGAGCGGCTGGGCGAACTCCACCTCGGGGCGGGCGAAGGTCACGCCGCGGGCCTGCAGGTCGAAACGCCTGAAGAACGGGGAGGCCAGCGCCAGCGGGTGCGCGGCGGAGCAGACGTCGTGACGGAAGCCGGGCAGGGTCAGTTCCTCGGTGCGGCAGCCCCCGCCGACGGTCGGCGCGCCCTCGATCACGTGCACGCTCAGGCCGGCCGCGGCCAGCGTGACGGCGGCGGCCAGGCCGTTGGGGCCGCTGCCGACGATGACCGCGTCCGGGTTCGATGACATCGATCAGCTTGCCGTCCGGGGGCGTTCGGAGTCGACGCAGGTGCTGGCGGTGTCGATGTGCGGGCTGGCGGCGCCGGGGCGGGCCTCGCGGGCGCTCAGCCCGACCTGCCCGGCCAAGGCCACCCGCTCCGGGCCTGCTGCTGCTGCCATCTCGGCTACGCCTCCTTGCTTCTTTACTTCTTTACTGCTTTGCTTCAAGCCATTCAGGCTGTTGCGGGTGTTATTGGGGATATTTGGGTTTATTCAGAGGTTCTGGGAGCTCGGGGCTGGGTTCCGCGGCCGGTTGACGAGCGCCGCCGCGGGCGGCTGCCTTGTCATGGCGTCACCGTACCGGGGGAACGTTCGGGCATCGTTACCGGCGAAGCTGGCGTGTGCCGGCGCGGGCACGGATACGGTCACGGTGTGAGCGTGGACGACGGGAGCCAGGGACGGGGACCGTCTGCCCCGGACAGCCGGGGCGCCATGATGCTCACGTCGGTGGTGCTGGTCCTGGGCACGGCGTCGGCGGCGATCGGCGGGGTGTCCTGGGTCCTGACGTTCACGCCGTGGACGCAGTGGATGCCGTCGAGCTATTTCGTGCCGTTCTTCACGCTGGCTTTCCCGCTGTCCTTCTGGGCCGTGTTCGTCCTGACTCGAGGGCGCCGGCGGAAGGATCGACGACGGCTCGACATGCTACAGGTGATTCCGCCGGGCGCCCGGGTGCCGTTCGGGGCGCTGTTTGTCGCCGTGTGGATCAGCTTGTTCGTGTCGGTGGGTTCGCTGCCCGGGCAGCCCGAGTACGAACCCGGGTCGCAGCGGTACTACTACGACGACCATGGCACGCTGGTCCCGGCGACTCGTGCCGGTTACCTGCACGCGATCGCGACCCAGGATCGCCTGTTCCTGGGCGCGGCGCTGGTATTCACCTCGTTCGCCACGATCGTCGCCTGGGGAGAGCGGAAGCGACAGCGCGACCTGATCGGGCCGGGCCGCACGCCGCGCCCGCGCCCGGTGGGGCCACGTCCGAAGGTCCCGGTGCCCGCCTGGGTGCTCGCGGTCACGGGGGTGGCCGGCCTGGCCTTCTCGATAGTCCTCGGCCTCCTGCTGCTCGGCCGGGTCACCGCGTACAACAACGACGCCCTGTACCTGCGCGCCGGGCATCCGGTCAGCGTCCGGCTCGCCCCGGATGACTACGTTGTCTTCGTCGGCTGCACCGTGGCAATTGTCTGCCCCCCGCTCGAACCCGGCGCCTTGTCGGTGAGCGCCTCCGGCGGCGCTGTGCCGGTGATCCCCGATCCGAGTCCCGACCGCCTGACCGAGGCCCACGGGACCTTCCGCGGCGAGCTGTCCTTCAGGGTGAGCAGGAGCGAAGTCGTCCGAGTTGACCTGTCCGCGCGCCTCGGCGAACCCGTGTTCGTCGTGCCGTCCATCGGCGAAGAGGTACACGCGCTGGCCGGCTGGATCGTCCTTGCTGGGCTCTCCGTGCTGACCTTGGGCGCCTCGCTGACCGGGCTCGTCGTACTGCTGGCATGGCGGCTGGGGCTCGGGGCTGCGCCTGGTGGCCTTAGCCGGCTAGGTCGTTAGGGCGAGCACGACGGTTACGGCGTGGCCGCCCGGGTCGATGGTGAGCGTGGCGTCCAGGGTGATGAGGCTCGACGCTGTCACGGTTATCGCCACGGTGGCGCCGGACGCGAGCGAGCCGGAGGAGGGCGAGACGGTCAGCTTGCCGACGGCCGAGGAGCCGACGGTGACCGTGTAGCCGGTGACCGGGCCGCCCACGGCGGTGAGCGTGATCGTGCCGGTGGGCGTCCCGTTGACGACCGCCAGCACCAGCCGGGACGGACTGACCGAGAGGCTGCCCTGGGCCACCGTCGGCGACGAGGAGGCGGACGGCCGAGCGGTCGACGACGGGGTCGGGGAGGCGGCCTGCGAGGCGGACGACGAGGAACCTGGCGCGGTCGCGCCCGGCGTTCCTGGCTTGCCCGACCGGCTCTGCGCGGGGGTGGCGCCTGGCGACGCGGCCGGCGACGCCC
>JASHTQ010000254.1 GCA_030040475.1 Streptosporangiaceae bacterium | reverse complement strand
ACGTCTCAATTACCACAGCGGTCCCACGGTTCACCCGTGCCCTGCCCGTGCCTGCCCGTGCCCGTACCAAGTGCCCGTGCCCGTACCAAGTGCCCTGCCCTGCCCCTGCCCCTGCCCGTGCCCGGACCAAGTACCCGGGCCTGCCACGCCGACTGCGCTGACCTGGGTACACTTATTGTATGTGAGCGTTCACTATGGGTAAGATCGCTTCAGTGGTTGCTGTGCTCGGGGGGGACACGCCATGGCGGAAGCTACGGTTGCCACGTCGGAAGCGTATGGGCGAGGACGGTTGCGGCTCCGCTTGATCTCCGTCGTGACTCTGATCATCTTGGGCGTGGCGGTCGTCGCCTCGTCGGTGATCACGCTGCGCGTCATCAGGGACCAGGAGCGGGTGCTCCTGCAGGAGCGAACCGGGGAGGCCGCTGCCGTGCTCGGCAGCGCGTTCGCGGGCATCCAGCAGTCGCTCAGCCTGCTCGGCACGATAGCCGGAGCGGGCCAGGGCAGATCCTCGTTGTTCGTCTCCGCCGCGCGTTCGGTGCTTACCTCGAGCACCGAGGGGCTCATGGTGACCGCCCAGCGGAGCAGCAGCATGGTGATAACGGCGACGGCGGGCGAAGCGCCCGCCGTCGGCCAGGCCATCCCGGCCGATCAGGAACCGCTGGCGCACCGGGCGCTGTCGACCACCGGCATGGTCTCGGGCGTGCTGCCAAACGGTTCCCGCAGCTGGCTCGCGTTCGCGCTCGGGAATGCCGCCGGACCCGGAACCGTGGTCTGGATGCGATTGGCGTTCTCGGCCGGCTCGACGGCTCAAGCCCCGGCGGGAGCATGGGGCAACCTGAACATCGCGCTCTACCTGTCCAGCCGGCCCGATCCCGCTGCCCTCCTCGTTGCCACCACGAAGAACCTGCCGCTGGCCGGTGGGGTCCAATACCCGTTTACCGTCGGAGCCGACACTTGGCTGCTTGTCGCCAGCAGCCCGACCCCGCTCGTCGGAAGGCTGGCGCAGGATACTCCCTGGATCATCCTGGTCATCGGCGGCGCCCTCGCGGCGCTGGTCACCACCGTGGTTGAGGCCCAGAGCCGGCGCCGGGACTATGCCGCGGCGCTGGTCGACGAACGTACCGCGTCGCTGCGGCACGCGGTGACCGAGCTTGAGCAGACGCAGGCTCAGCTGGTCAGGCAGGAGAAGATGGCGGCCATGGGCCAGCTGGCCTCGACGGTCGGCCACGAGCTGCGCAACCCGCTCGCCGTCATCATGAACGTGCTGTACCTGCTGGAGACGATAGCGGGCGCGGAGCGGAGCGAGGCAATGCTCCGGCACCTGGCCACCGCCAAGCGAGAGACCTCCGCGGCCACCCTCATCGTGGCCGACCTGCTCGATTATTCGGCCGGCCGCGCGCCGATGCGCGCCTCGGTGCAGCTCGCCGACCTGGTGGCCGAGGCGCTGTCCGTGGTCCCGCCGCCGACCGGCATCGAGGTCGTCCAGCACATCGAGCCGGGCATCGCCGTCGACGCGGATCGTGACCAGATGCGCCAGGTGCTGCTCAACCTCATCACCAACGGCTACGACGCGATGCCCGGCGGGGGCATACTCGACGTCTCGGTCCGGTCCTTCGGAGATTCGGCGCGGATCACGGTGAGCGATACCGGCATGGGCATGGACGAGGAGACCCAGGCAAGCATCTTCACCCCGTTCTTCACCACGAAGTCACGCGGCATCGGTCTCGGCCTGGCGGTGACGAAGCGGGTGGTCGAGGCGCACGGCGGCACGATTAGCGTGCAAAGCACCCCCTCGGTGGGCACCTTGTTCACGGTAACCGTGCGCGTCGGCGCCCCGATAGTGAGCGTCCCGCAATGAACATGACCAAACAGCCCGACGTGCTCGTCGTCGACGATGAGCCCGGCATGCGGGACACCCTGGTGGCGATCCTGGAGCTGCAGGGGTACCGCGTCTCGACGGCACCCGACGGTGAGGCCGCATACGCCGCCGTCCAGGACAGAAGCTTCGACGTGGTGGTGATGGACATCCGGATGCCGGGCCGTGACGGCGTGTCGGTGCTTGAGCAATTGGGAGCCCCGCCGCCGCACGTCATCTTGATGACGGCCTACGCCCAGGAGGAGCGGCTTCGCGCCGCGGTACAGGCCAATGCCTTCGCCATCGTGTACAAGCCGTTCGAGACACGCCGGATGCTCGGCCTGGTGGCAGAGGCTTCCCGCGCGGTCAGGAATCTCTCCTAGGCCGCCGAGTGAGCGAACTGTCACGTCCGGATGCGTCGGCGGGCACGCCGCTTGTCTACGTCGTCGACGACGACGCGGGCATGCGGGAGACGGTCATCGAGATCCTCGGCCTGTCCGGGATCGGCGCGGAAGGATTCGGGTCGGGCGCGGCGGTGCAGGCAGCCCTCGCCGGAACCCGGCCGGATCTGGTGGTGGTCGACCAGCGTCTTCCCGACACGACCGGTACGGTCCTGGCGACCAGCCTGAAATTCCAGGACCCTGACCTGGGCGTGATCCTGCTGACCGGGTATGCGTCCGCCGACAGCGCCATCGCCGCGGTCGGCCTCGTCGATGACTATCTGACCAAGCCGGTACCGCCGGCCGACCTGGTGCGGCGGGTGAAGGCCGGCGTGGACCGCAGCAGGCTGCGCCGGGAGAACCGCTACCTGGTCAGCCGCCTGCAGGAGATGAACTCCTCCCTCGAAGCGACCGTGGCCGAACGCACCAGGGAGCTTGAGGCGGCGCACCTGCGCGCCCTGGAGGAGGAGGCCGCCAGGGAACGCCTCCAGGTCCAGGCCGAACGAGAGCGGCTGGAGAACCGCCTGCATCAGTCCCAGCGCCTGGAGAGCCTGGGCCTGCTGGCAGGCGGTGTTGCGCACGACTTCAACAACTTGCTCTCGGTGATCCTCAACTGCGCCGCGTTCGTCGCCGAGGCGACGACGGGCAACGAGGCGGTCCAGGCCGACGTCCAGGAGATCAGGAAGGCCGCCAAGCAGGCCGCTCAGCTCACCAGGCAGCTGCTGATCTTCGGGCGCAGGGAACGGGTACAACTTGAGGCGCTCGACCTCAATGCCGTGGTGGCCGACGTGAAGAGCCTGCTGACCCGCAGCATCGGCGAGCACATCAAGCTGGTGGCGCACCCGGCGGCCAACCTGCCGCCGGTTCGCGGGGACCGCAGCCAGATCGAGACGGTGCTGGTCAACCTGGCGGTCAACGCCCGCGACGCGATGCCAGACGGCGGGACACTCACGATCGAGTCCGGGGAGACGCTGCTCGGCGGCGAGCAGGCGGGCCTGTTCCCGCCGGTCCCCTCGGGCAGCTATGTGACGCTGTCGGTGACCGACACCGGAGTGGGCATGAGTGCCGACGTGGTGATGCGCATATTCGAGCCGTTCTTCACCACCAAGCCACCGGGGCACGGGACCGGTCTGGGACTGGCCACCGTGCACGGAATCGTCGCCGCGGCCGGCGGTGGCCTGAGCGTGCAGTCGGAGCTGGGCGTAGGGACGACGATCCGGGCCTTCTTCCCCGCGGCGGACCAGGCGGCCGTCGCAAAGGCGACGCCTCCGGCGGCGGTGGACGTCAGGAGCCGCGGCGAGACCCTCCTGGTGGTCGAGGACGAACCGGTCGTGCTGCAACTCGTGGTGCGCATGCTGCGCCGGAACGGCTATTCGGTGATCGCGGCGGCAACCGGGACCCAGGCGCTGGAGTTGGCCGCCGAGCGTGACTTCGACATGCTTCTGACCGACGTGGTCATGCCCGAGATGTCCGGTCTTGAGCTGGCCGAACGAATCGGTCGGCAGCGCCCGGCCGCGTCGGTATTGTTCATGTCTGGCTACAGCCCGGACCTATTCGGCGAGAAACGTGCCATCGCGGAGGGCATCACGCTGCTGCAGAAGCCCTTCACCGAGCGGGCCCTGCTTGAGGCCATCAGGGCGGCCATGGCGGCCCCGCGCGAGGTGTCGAAAATCGGTCCTAGCCGGCCGTGATCTGCCTACGGTTGCCGCCGACCAGGCCAGAGCGCAGCATCGGCGCGGGGATCGGGATGGGACCAGTCCGGCGTGGCGCGGGTGTCGGCGTGGCCATCCGCAGGGCCAGCGCCGGGCACATCTCCACGGCCTGCTGCGCGTCCTTCTCCAGCCAGGCGGGCACCGGGATGTTGAGCACGACCGGATAGCCCTGGGCATCCAGGTGGACGATCTCAGGCACCAGGTGCGCGCACAGCCCGTGCCCCTCGCAGCGCGTCCAGTCCACCACGAGCCGGTTCCGGTCCTCCTGCTCGGGGCCGGTCGGCAGCGGCAGCACGCCCCGGACGGGGCGCCCGCAGGAGGAGTGGAAGACGTGCGCGGCCAGGTCCTCGGTGAACACGTCGAGCGCGGAGAGCACGAACCTGGTCACGCCATCTGGGTGCGCGCACGCGCCCCGGCCGTTCACGGCGGCGGCCGACCGTCGCGCGACGTCCAGCGCCTCGATCCCGCCGGATCCGTCGATCAGCGCCGCCAGCGCCCGCGCGATGGTCGGCAGGCCGAGCTTGCAGGGGCCGCACTGGCCCGCGGACTCGCCGGCCAGGTAGCTGGCTATCCGCGACACCTCGCCGAGCGGGCAGGTCCCGTCGCCGAGCGGCAGCACGATACCGGAGCCCAGGGTGCCGCCCACGGCGGCAAGCCCGTCACGAGAGACCGGCACGACGTACGCCGTCGCGGCCGGCAGCCACATGCCGTGATAGCCGCCGACAAGCACGCCGTCGCCGGCCGGCGCCTGGCAGATGTCGAGGACGGCGGCGAGCGGGATTCCGGTGGGCACCTCGACCACGGCCGGCTGGGCCGCCGAGCCGCCGACGCTGAGCAGCACCGTACCCGGCTCCTCCGGCGTCCCGATCGCGGCGAAACGCGCGGGCCCGAGCAGCGCGAGGACGGCCAGCTGGGCGAACGTGGACGCGTTCGACAGCAGCGTGGGCAGGTCATCGACCCCGCTGTCGCTGGCGAGTATCTTGCGGCCGGGCGGAATCGGCCGCTTGCCGTTGATCCCCCGCACCAGGGCACCCGACTCGCCCGAGATGAACCGGTCCGGCTGGCGGATCACGCGGACCATCTTGCGCAGCCCGGGCTCGGCGGCGATGGCCGCCTCGATCGACCGGTTCGCGAGCTCGTGGCCCGCGACTCCGACGACGATCTCCTCCGCGCCGATGGCCTCGGCCACCAGGGCCGCCCCGCTGAGGATGAGGTACGGCGAGCGGATCATCAGCATCTTGTCCTTGACGCTGCCTGGCTCGCCTTCCGCGGCGTTGACCACCACCACCGTCGGGCAGTCGTTCGCCTCGGCGGTGTCGACCACCGCCCTGAGCTTGTCGGCGAACGGGAACGCCGCGCCACCCTGGCCGCGCAGGTCGACGCTCTCGGCCATCGAGATCAGTTCCTCGGCGGACATCCTGGGCAGCGGGCCGAAGATCTCGCGGTGCGCGTCCAGGTCGATCCGCGGCATGCGGTCCAGGCCAGCCGTCAACCGGGCCGCGCCTATCCTCATGATGGCGGGCGCATCAAGGCCCCTGAGCTGGCTCACTGCCACTCATCACTCCTGTCGGACCTGGGCTCGCGGTATCTCGGGTCGGCGGGATCGGGCCGCCGGGACGGGCGAGCAGCCCTGCGGGGAGCAGGCCGCGGCCCGGTAGCGGTGACATCGGGGCGTCCCCCTTGGTTAGCCCGCGGCAGCGGGCCATGGGCACCAGGAAGGGCCGCGTCGGCCCGCGGCAACGGCCCGGTGCCGGCCCCAGGCCCGGACCTCGAGCCAGCACCCGACAGCGGCCCGCTACCCAGCCGAGGCAGCGGCCCCGTGCCGCCACGCGGAGCGCCCCTCGAGCCCGGCCGTGGCATCGGCCCGGAATCGGCAGGCTGCCCGGACCTGGACCCAGGCCTCGGCCACGGCAGCGGCCCGGAATCAACCCGCGGCAGCGAACCCGAATCGGCCCGCGGCATCGAACCCGTACCCAGGCGCGGCATGGACCCGGAGTCGGCCCGCGATCCCGGCCGTCCGCCCAGCCGCGGCATCGGCCCGGTCCCGACCCGCGGCATCGGCCCGGAATCGGCACGCGGCATCGGCCCGGAACCCAACCGCGGCATCGGCCCCGAATCGGCACGCGGCATCGGCCCGGCCCCGACCCGCGGCAACGGTCCCGAATCGGCGCGCGGCGCGGGACCGACGGCACGTGGCATCGGACCGGTGTTCCGATCGCCCGCGGTGGCGCCGGCCTGACCTGGGCCGTAGGGCGCCGGCGGCCTGTGCGCACCGGTTCGCCGCCGACCACCGTCGTCGGACCGGCGGCCGCCCGGGTGCTCCCCGCCGCCGTACGGATGCGAGGACACGTCGTCTTGCGGCAGGTGCTCCCTGGGTGCGCCCATGAAACGGGGCGGCCCGTCATACTCCGGCTCGTACAGCGGCTGCCTGGCTCCCCGCCCAGAGCCCCCCGGCCCGGGAGACCCAGGGTACCCAAGAGGCCCAGGACGCCCAAGAGGCGCCGGACCCCCGTCACCGAACGGCGGTGCACCCAGCGGCACGAACCCCAGGCCGCCGTAGGCCGCCTCGCCGCCGTAGGCCGCCTCGCCGCCGTAGGCCGGTGCCGCGCCGAGGGCGGGCAGTGGGCCAGAGGTCCGCGACCAGCCCTGGGCGGGCGGAAGCGCCGTCCGCGGACCGGTTCCAGGCAGGCCCGCGCCGCCGGGCAGCACCTGAACGGTCGCACCGAGTTGCGCCTGGGCCAGGCTCATCGCCGCGGCGTGCAGCGGCGACGAACGGTGCGCCGCCGCGGCGGCACCGGCCCGGCCGAAGCCCGGATGCGCGCTCAGGCTCTGCCTTGACCGCAGCGAGGTGGCAAAGAACCTGACCACGAGGCCGAGCGCGGTCAGCGCGATGGCGAGCCCGTAGCTCCAGTCCACGTACGGCTTGGCGGTCCGCCCGCCGAGCAGGCCGTGCAGCACCCCGAGCACGAACGCCGCGTAGGCGCTGTAGTGGATGGCCCGCCAGCGCCAGGCCCGGCCGTGCGCGGTGAACCGCTTCCGCAAGATGCTGCTGACCGCGACCAGGATCATGAGATCCGACGCGATCGTGCCAAGCCCGATGTAAAAAGTGCGGAATGGCGACAGGAACGGAATAAATGCATCGATGACGTGAACCCGCTGCGCCAGGATTTCGGTCACGATGTGTATCACGAGGAATGCCAGCGCACCGAATGAGAAGGCCCTGTGCACGGCCTGTGCCATCACCCGGTGGCCCGGTGTCAGGAAGACCCGGTCGGTCGCGAGCAGCCCGACCAGCACCGAGCCGGTCAGCCCGAGCAGCGCGAAAACGCCCGCGTAGAACAGCATGAAGCGCTGCGTAGCGGCGTCGATGTCATGACCGGCAGGGGTCATGACCAGCACGAACACCACCACGACCAGGACCGTCGCCAGGCACGTGAGGATCTTGGGCAGGTGCTCGGCCGCCGCCCCCTGAGCGTGCGAGCGCACACCCTGGCGACCGCGCGAACGGCCGCCGGTGGTTGGCACGCTTTACCTCCTCAGGGTCGAGCTTGGCGAGTGCTGGCCATTTATTAGGGCCGACCGAGTGCTATCTGGAGTCCGTGGCTCGTGGACTAGTGACTATATCAGCGCCAATAACTCTTCGGCGGCGAAATGATATAGGAATGATTTCAGCCGCGCGGTGCCCGGCCGCGC
>JASHTQ010000253.1 GCA_030040475.1 Streptosporangiaceae bacterium | reverse complement strand
TGGCGGTGACGGCCCAGTCGCTGCCGTCTGGCCCGGCAGCCAGGGTTCCGTCCAGGAGCAGGAGCCGCTCACGCATCCCGGCTAGCCCGTAGCGGCCGTTGGCGGTGGCGAACCTTGTGCCTCGTCCCGCCGCTGCGCCGTCGCCCAGGTGGTTGCGCACGGTGAGGGCGACGCTGCCGCTACGGTAGTCGAGGGTGATTCCGACGGGCTGCCCGGGGGCGTGCTTGGCCGCGTTGACGAGGGCTTCGGCGGCGGTCCGGAGGATGGCCACCTGGGCGTCGGCCGTCAGCGTGCGGGGTTCTCCGCTGATGGTGAAGTCCACCGCCATACCGTGGCGGAGTTCGTGGTCGGTGCCGAGCTCGGCCAGTCCCTCCGGCAGGGGGAGCGTCTGGCCGCGCAGGGCCTGGATCGCGCGGCGGGTCTCGGTCAGCCCGTCGTCGGCCATCCGCTGCGCCTGGCTGAGGATTTCGTCGGTCTTCTCCTCGTCGTGCCGTTCAGCGAGGACGGCCCGGGCGACCTGGATCTGCAGCCCGAGGGCGCCGAGTGAGTGGGCCAGCACGTCGTGGATCTCCCGGGCAATACGGGCGCGCTCATCCAGCGCTGCCACCTGGGCCTGCTCCTCGCGCAGCCGGCCCGCCTGGGCCAGCAGCACAGCGGACTGCTCAGCCTGTACCCGGCTGGCGCGCAGGTTGCACCCGATGGCCAGGCCGATGACCAGGACCAGCGGGTACTTGATCATGGCCTCCGCGCCGGTGCCGACCGCTATGCCCGTCACTTCAGTGGCCGCGATGCCGAGCCCGGTGACCGCATACCCCGCCGCCGGGCCGCTCTCAATGCCTGCCGAGAAGGCGGCCAGACTGCCAAGCAGGTTGAACACCCCGCCAGCACGGGTCGCCGACGCGATGCCGCAGGCGATGATCATGGCGGCTAGCCCGTAGGGCAGCAGCGGCGCGTACCGGACCCGGAGCGGCGCTCTCCGGCCGGCCGGTACCCACCACGCCAGCAGCACGACGGAGATGGCCAGGGCGGCGATCTGCGCGGCCAGCCCGGCCCGGCCCGGCCAGCCCGAGGTCAACGCGACCGCGCCCGTCAGCACGAGCAGCCCTGCCCGAACCGTGAAGGCAACGACCTGCAGCACGCGTTCATTGTCCCCGGATCCCCCCCGGAGGGCTGCCCTGGGAGCCATGAGATCCCTGCTCACCAGCGGCGATCCGGACCTGATGAGGCCAGGTGCCGCTCCGCGCCTGCACCGCTGTTCAGCGACCACGCCCCCGGCTGCCTCACCGGGACCAGCGCCAGCGCCGTCAGGCCGATCACCAGGCTCGCCATGCGGCTCCTTCCCGTACAGCCCGCTGAGGATCACGCGGACATCACTGATGGTAATCAGGGCTTGTTCGCCGCGGCGAGGGCCCGGCGGGCTGATTTTCCGGTACGACAAGCCCACGCTAGTACCCCGCCTCATACCGGCAATCAGCCCGGAGGGCTGATGTCCTCGCCCTCGATCCGGCCGAAGCTTGCTGATGCCGGGCCAGCAATCCGGTGAGAGAAACCTGTCCGGGCGATCCGGGCAGAGATGCGGCGTGAGGGTGTGAAGGAGCGTAACGGCTATGTCCGCTGACCGGGATCGGCTGGGTGTGTGGCTGCGCTGGTTGCGCTGGCCGGTGCTCCTGGTGTGGGTGCTGCTTGTGCTGTTCCTGAGCCACGCGTCGTCGGGCTTGTCGCAGGTGGTGAATAACGGGACGCAGGCTTTCCTGCCGGCATCGGCGGCGTCCACGCGGGTGGCGGAGCTCGAACAGGGGACGAGCGGTGCGGCGAGCGACCAGGCAACGGTCGTGATGGTCCGGCCCGGGCGATCGATGCTAGGGACCAGCGGCCTGACGGCGGCCGCGTCAGCACGCGCGGCGGTGGCGCGGCTGCACGTGGCGGGCCTGACGGCACCGGGGCCGCTGATACCGTCCCGGGACGGGAAGGCGGCGCAGTTCACGGTGTCGGTGACATCAACGACGAAGACGTCGGCACAGCGGGACACCGCCGCGGTGAAAGCGGTACGCGGGGCGGTGGCGGGTCCGGCAGCGGCCGGAGGGCTGCAAGCAGAGGTGACCGGAGCGGCGGCGACGAGCGCCGATTCGGGGGGAACGGGCAACTCGACGGTGCTGCTACTGCGCGCAGTGCTGATCCTGGCGGTGATCTTGCTGCTGGTGTACCGCAGCCCGGTGCTGTTCCTGCTCCCGCTGATCGGTTCGCTGGGAGCGGTAACGGCCGCCAAGGCGGCCGCGCACGGCATGGCCAACGCCGGCCTGACAGTTAGCACGCTGTCGTCCTCGATCCTGCTGGTGCTGGTACTGGGCGCGGCCAGCGACTACGCGCTGCTGCTGATCCACCGGTACCGGGACGAGCTACGCCATCACGCGAGGACGGAAGACGCGATGGCCCAGGCGCTGCGCAAGGTCATGCCGACCCTGCTGGCGTCGGCCGGGACCATCACGGCCGGGATGGTGTGCCTGCTGGCGGCGCAGTCCGCATCGCTGCACGGGCTGGGCCCGCTCGGCGCGGTGGGTATCGCCTGCGCGCTGATCGCCCAGGTCACCCTGCTGCCCGCGCTGCTGCTGGTCTGCGGCCGGTGGGTGTTCTGGCCGCAGGTTCCCCGGTTCGGGCGCCCCGGCCGGGAAGACTCCCGCGTCTGGTCCTGGGCCGGCCGCCGGGCCTCCCGTCGCCCGGCCTGGACCACGGCCATTTCGGTGGTGCTGCTGGCCGCCGCGTGCGCCGGGCTCGCCGTCTTTCACATCAACGACGACCCGGTCTCGTCGTCGGTGAAGAGCACCGCCGGCAGTGTCATCGGAGAGCAGCTGCTGACTGAGCACTACCCCGTCGGCGACATCGGCCCCGTTACCATCCTGGCCCCGCCCGCCCAGGCCCAGGCAGCCGGCCTGGCGGCGTCGCGCAGCGCGGGCGTCGCGTCGGTGTCGCAAGGCGCCCCGGTCGCGGGTTACGACTCCGCGACGGTCATCTTGTCCGTCTCGCCCTACAGCACCGCCGGGACCGACGCGATCCAGACCCTGCGCCAGAACCTGGTCCGGATCGCGCCGGGCGCCCTGGTCGGCGGCGGGCCGGCCATCCAGTACGACATAGCCCAGGCTGCGCACCGCGACGCCCTGCTGCTGATCCCGCTGGTGCTCCTGGTCATCCTGATCATCATCGCCCTGCTGCTACGGGCCATCGTCGCGCCCCTGGTCCTGGTCGTGACCACCGCTCTCAGCTTCGGCGCCTCCTTCGGCCTGGCCAGCCTGGCCTGGCGCGGCCTCGGCTTCAAGGGCACCGAAGCGCAGCTGCCCCTGTACATCTTCATCTTCCTCGTCGCCCTGGGAGTGGACTACAACATCTTCCTGTCCGCCCGCATCCGCGAGGAATCCCGGCGGGACGGCACGCGGGACGGCACGCTGCGCGGCCTCGCCCTCACCGGCGGCGTCATCACCGCCGCCGGGCTTGTCATGGCCGGCACCTTCCTCGTCCTGGCCGTCCAGCCTTCCGTCCTGGTCGCCGAAGTCGGCATCGCCGTCGTCATCGGAATTCTCATCGATACCCTCCTGGTCCGCACCATCCTCGTACCAGCCAGCTTCGTCCTCATCGGCGAACATGTCTGGTGGCCCGCACGCAAGCCCCGGCCCCCCGCCGTCGCGGAAAACCCCGCTCCCGCGACAACGGCGGAAAGCAGCTAATCCGGGCAATCGCCGAGGTCGTCGGCTCACGGTGGGCCGGGCTCAAGGCCTGCCGGACCCGCCCGGGCGTGGCGCGTATGTAGGTCGTGTAGGTAAAGCTCGTCATCTGGTCGATGCGCGCAGCCATTGCGTCGCCTCCGGTTCTCGAGTTGCCGGGGTTGAGAGTGGTGCCAGCACACGAGAGCGCTGGGACGCTCCTCCTCGATGCGCAACCAATGATGGGAGCTGATAGTGATGGCAGGCCTGGTGATCGAGCGGGAGGTTGTGATCGAGGCGCCGGCGGAGGTGGTGTGGCGGACCATCACCGGCGCCCACGGTTACATGGAGTTCGGCGACCGGGGCGGCCCGGTGGTGGTGCAGACGGTCGATCCGCTGTTCCGCTTCTCGTTCCGCTGGAACCACCCCCGCGGGGAGGAGCTGGTGGCCGACAACTCGCAGTTGGTCGAGTTCACGCTCACGCCCGAGGGTCCCGGGCGGACCCGGCTGCGGGTGACTGAAAGCGGCCACGAACTGCGCGACTGGCCCGACGCGGAGAAGCAGCGTTACGCCGACGAGCACCAGAGCGGCTGGGCCGAGTACCTAGAACGCCTCGACGGGGTACTGGCGAACGGCTAACGGGATGACCACGCAGGCCGACGACCAGCTGCGGTCGGCCATTGGCGACCCGTCTCGCCGCCGGCTTCTCGACCTTCTCGTCAGCAACGGTGAGGTCAGCGCCAGCTGGCTGGCCGGCCGTGTGCCCTTCACCCGGCAGGCCGTCTCCAAGCACCTGGTCGTGCTCGAGCAGGCCGGGTTGATCAGCCGCCGCAAACAGGGCCGGGAGGTGCTTTATCACGTGGAGGCTGGCCGTCTTGACCAGGCCACCGCGGCCATGGCTGACCTGGCCGCGCAATGGGACCGGCGGCTGGCCGCGATCAAGCGGCTAGCCGAAGCGGCGCACGCAGAAAACCGGGACAGGCATGAAGGACGACGACATGAGGGAGAGAAACAATGACCACAAGACCGGAACACGTCGAGAGTGGCTAGCGGCCCGGCTGGAGCTGCTCGAAGCCGAGAAGGCGCTGATGCGCCGCGGCGACGAGCTTGCGCGACAGCGGCGGAAGCTGCCCCGGGTGCGGTTGAGAAGGACTACCGGTTCACGACCGAAGACGGCGATGCGTCGCTGCGCGACCTGTTCCGCGGGCGCTCGCAGATGCTCGTCTATCACTTCATGTTCGATCCGGACTGGGACGAAGGCTGTCCGAGCTGCTCGGCGGTCACCGACGGCTTCGCTGGCAGCATCCCGCACTTCGAGCACCACGATGTCGCCTTGGTCGTAGTATCGCGCGCGCCGCTCGGCAAGCTCCTCGCCTACAAGCGGCGGATGGGATGGGACGTCCGCTGGGTCTCGTCTTTCGGCAGCAGCTTCAACTACGACTTCCACGTGACGGCCGATCCCGCAGTGGCGCCGGTTGAGTACAACTACAAGGACCAGGCGCAACTCGAGGCAGAGAACGCCGCCTGGCGCGACTGGTCGGGGATCGCAGGGGGTGGGCGTGCAAAGTGCGGCGTCGATCGCGGCGATGATCACGGCGTCCGGGGATCCGGGCTGGAGACGGCTTCGTACACGCAGCCATCATGAGAGTCCAGGCAGTACAGCAGGGTGGCCTCGCCGGGCTCGTGCAGGACCCGAACGGTCGGCTGCCTGGTGTCGCGGTCGAGCCAGGGCGGGGTTGCCGGGGTTCGGCGGCGGGCCAGGCATCGGGCAAGCCGGCGGGCTGGTGGCTGCTGGTCATCGCGGCCTCCTCCCGGTCGGGCGGGACGCCGGGTCCTTGTTCCCGCGGGGCTTCCGCGCCGCACGCGCAGCCCGGCGGCGCCGGCCGACTACCGCCGGGGCCTGGCCGACGGGGCGGATCAGGACGGCGACGT
>JASHTQ010000252.1 GCA_030040475.1 Streptosporangiaceae bacterium | reverse complement strand
GGGGGCTTGATGATCGCGCAGTTGGCGAACGACATCGTCCGCGACCACAGGAACAGCCCCGAGCTGTTGGTGATGTTGAGCTGGCCGTGCTCGGAGTAGAACACCAGCCCGTAGCCGAGCAGCGGCACCGCGAACGCCGCCAGGCACGCGGTGAACACCCGCCAGCCGACCCGCTGCAGCAGCAGGTAGACGAGGATGACCACGACGACGGGCGCGCCGTTGCCCCGGATCACCGATGCGTAGGAGACAAGCAGGCCGACAATCGCAGCCTGCCAGATCGTCGGCCGGCGCCAGACGATGAGGATCGCGACCGCGATCATGAGCACGAGCGTGAACAGCGTGTCGGGCAGGATCGAGGACTCCAGCCAGATCTGCCGCGAGTCGAACAGCGTCGGCGCCGCGGCGAGCGTCGCCCCCCAGGCGGGCAGCCCGCGGCTGCGCAGCACGGCGTAGATGATCACGCCGAGCGCGATCCCCATCAGGTGCTGCAGGCTGGTGACAAGCAGCAGGCTGTGGAACGGCTTGAGGATCTTGAGCAGGAGCGGATAGCCTTCCGGCCGGAGCTGGGCCAGCGGGGTGAGCCGCCAGCCCTCGTTCATGTAGTCGAACGAGTCCTGGATGAACAGGGCGGGCTTGAAGCCGAGGGCGGCGATGATCCGCGGTATGACAGACACGCACGCGACCACCGTGAACAGCCGGTGGTTCCGCCACAGCGCGGCCGGGCGGAGGCCCGCAAGCGATCCCCTGGTCCGTCCCGCCGTCGGGCCGGGATCCCAGGAGATCTCCGGTGGCCACAGCCGCCAGCTCCGCCCGCGCCCGGGCGTGCCGCCGTCATCGGTGGCGTGCCGTTCGCTCGTTCGCAGACCGCTCAACGAATTCCCTTCCACTGGCACCTGAACAATAGTGGCTAACCATGCGCGCCGAGAACCATACGCCCAGCCCCGCCACCCCACCCGCCCAGGCCGAGGCCCCCAGCCCCGCCACCCCACCCGCCCAGGCCGAGGCCCCCGGCCGGGCTGAGGCCCCCGCCACGCCGCCCGCCCTCGACGCCGAGACGCTGCGGCGCAAGATCCTCCGGCCGGGCGGCCTGTGGCGCGCCCTCGACGTCACGCCCTCCACCGGCTCGACCAACGCGGACCTGCTGGCGCTGGCGCGGGCCGGCGACGGGAACGGCACGCCGGAGGGCGTGATCCTCGCCGCCGAGGAGCAGAACGCGGGCCGCGGCAGGATGGGCCGCTCCTGGGTGTCTCCGCCCCGCGCCGCCCTGACGTTCTCCCTGCTGCTGAGGCCCGCGCCGGTGCCGCCCGCCCGCCGCGGCTGGCTGCCGCTGCTCGCCGGAACGGCCGTCGCCACGGCGCTGCGCGCCAACGCCGCGGTCGACGCACGGCTGAAGTGGCCGAACGACGTCCTGGTCGGCGAGGCCAAGCTCAGCGGGATCCTCGCCGAGGCCGTCGGCGACGCGGTGATCGTCGGCGTCGGCATCAACGTGTCCGCCACGCCGGACGAACTGCCGCAAAGGGCGCTGCCCCCCACATCCCTGCGTGCCCTCGGCGCGGCCAGCCTGGCCAGGGAGCCGTTGCTGGCCGAGATCCTGACCGAGTTCGAGCGCTGGTACCTGGCCTGGCGCGAGGCCGGGGGAGATCCGGACCGGTGCGGGCTTCGCGCCGAGTACACCCGGCTGTCGGCCACGATCGGCCGCAGGCTTCAGGTGGAACTGCCCGGCGGTCAGCTGCTGTCCGGGCTGGCCGTCGGCGTCGACGAGGACGGCAGGCTGGTCGTCCGCGCGGAGTCAGACCCGGCCACCGAGGTCCCCGTTGCCGCGGGCGACGTCGTGCACCTGCGCTGACCGGCCGCGGGCGCGAACGCCAGCGCCGCCGCCAGGCACGCCGCGGGCACCGCGGGCACCAGGTAGCGAAGGTCGAAGTCGGCGATCAGCGGCGGCACGAGCAGGATCGTCACCGCGAACGCCAGCGGCAGCCCGCCGGGGAAAGCCCGCCGCCGCGCGATCATCCCGCCCGCCGCCGCAAGAAGGAGCACGCCGAGCAGCGTCCCCCGCAGGTACACGTACCGTTGGTAGCTCACCAGCCACGAGTCGAACGGTGCCACAGAACGCGTCGGCGACGCGCGCCCGGCATAGGCGGCCTGGTCCCCGGCCACCGTCCCGCCGCCAGGCGTCCGCATCGTGGCCGGCACCCAGGCCGTCGTCGCATCGGCGAAAAGGTACCGATCGACGATCCCCGCGTCCGGATGCACCGGCCGGTCCCAGTAGAAGCTGAGCAGAAAATCGTGCCCCACCGCGGTCAGGTAGCCGCCGGGCTGCGCGGCGATCGCGCGCAGCGCGAAGTTCAGCGCGAGCGCGTTCGTCCGCGCCGAGAACCGCCCGCCGGGCTGCCGCAGCAGCGGCGAGTTCCCGTCCCAGATGTACAGCGAGGCGGCCAGCCGCGGCCCGCCCGGCGGGCACAGGAACCGCTCGTCAAGCGGCGGCTTGATCACCGCGCAATCGGCGAACGACATCGTGCGCGACCAGAGGAACACACCGTCGCTCCTGGTCAGCGTGAACTGGTGCTCGTGCAGGTCGAACCACGCCGCGTAGCCCGCGACCGGAACCGCCCCGGCGATCACCGCGGCCACGAAGGCCGTCACGCCGACCCGCCTGATCAGCAGCGCGACCAGCAGCACCGCCAGCAGCGCGAGCCCCACCGGCCACAGGATCGCCGACACGCCGAGCGCGAAGGCCGCCCCGCCGAGCAAGGCCGGCCGCCGTTCGCCAGGTGACCGCAGCAGCAGGTACAGGGCGATAAAAACCATTAGGCCGAACGAAATGTCCGGCACGACATCGCCTTCAAGTTGCAGCTCAAAGGCGTCGAAAAGCACCGGGATGGCAGCCAGCGTGGCCGCCCAGGCCGGCCGCCGGTGGCGGCACGCCAGGCGGTAGATCATCACGCCGATGGCCAGGCCCATCAGGTGCTGCAGCCCGGCAAGCACCGCGAAGCTGCCGATCGGCCGCAGCGCCCACAGCAGGAACCCGTAGCCGCCGACCCTGCTGGGGTCGGGGATCAGCCGAAGCCCGGTCGCGAGGTAGGAGGCGGAGTCCCCGCCGAACCACATGACCGGGCGGAAGGCGAGCATGGCCAGCACGCGGAGCACGACCGCGGCGGCCAGGACAAGCCCGAACAGCCAGTGCCGCCGCGCCCCGGCCGCCACGCTACTCGGCGCCAACCGAACCCGGTCCATCGTCGGAATTCTGTCACGCCCGCGGCGCGCGCGTGCCGGAGCGTTTCCGGTACGGCATAACGGGTAGCTGCGTGCCACCATGAGCGGTATGGTCCATGACGCTTCGCTCGCCGACGATGAGCAGGAAGTCCTGCGGTTGCACCCGCACTGGAAGACGCTGATCCGCCCGCTGCTGGTCGCGATCGTCGTGGTCGCCGCCGCGCTCGTCGTCGTGGCGGTGATCCCGTCGGGCAAGGCCGCGGCGGCGGAACGGCTGGCGGTCGCCGTGGTCGCGATCCTCGCCCTGATGCTGTGGCTGGCGGTCCCGCTGCTGCGGTGGCGGACCACCACGTACGAGCTGACCACCAGGCGCCTGCGGGTACGGCAAGGCATCCTCACCAGGCACGGCCGCGACATCCCGCTGGCCAGGATCAACGACGTCTCGTTCGAGAAGGGCCTGCTTGACAGGCTGCTCGGCAGCGGGCGGCTGGTCGTCGAGTCGGCGGGCGAGCACGGCCAGATCCTGCTCAACGAGATCCCGCACGTGGAGTACGTGCACGCGACGCTGTTCCGCCTCGTCGAGGACGAGCAGCGGCGCCTGGAGCGCCAGCAGCGCAATCAGCCTTAGACCCGCTAGCCTGCCCGCCTATGGACACGATCACCGTAGCCCGCCATCACGACGACCGGGTCGCCGAGATCACCCTCAACCGGCCCGAGGCGATGAACTCGATCAGCACCGAGCTCGCGGTCGCCCTCACCCGCGCCTGCACGGACATCGCGGCCGCGCACGAGATCCGCGCGGTCGTGCTGAGCGCCGCCGGGGAGCGCGCCTTCTGCGCCGGGGCGGACCTGAAGGAACGCGCCGGGATGACCGACGACGAGCTGATGCGCCAGCGCCACGTCTTCCGCGCCGCGTTCGGCGCGGTCCTCGGCCTGCCGCAGCCGGCCGTCGCCGCCGTGCACGGCTTCGCCCTGGGCGGCGGGACCGAGCTCGCGCTGTCCTGCGACCTGATCGTGGCCGACTCCACCGCGGTGTTCGGCCTGCCCGAGGTGACGGTAGGGCTCGTCCCCGGCGGCGGCGGCACCCAGCTGGCGCTGCGCCGGCTCGGCCCGGGCCGCGCCGCGGACCTGGTGCTCACCGGCCGCCGGGTCGGCGTCGAGGAGGCCGAACGGATCGGGCTGGTCGACCGCCGGGTGCCGCTCGGCGACGACCGCAGGGTGGCGCTCGACCTCGCGGCGCAGGTCACCGCGAACTCCCCGGTGGCCGTCCGGGCGGCCAAGCGGGCGCTGCGGCGCGGCTGGGGCGTGTCGCTGGAGGACGGGCTCGACATCGAGGACGCCGCCTGGCGGACCGCCGCGCTGTCGGCCGACCGTCGTGAGGGCATCGCCGCCTTCGCCGCCAAGCGCTCTCCAACCTGGCCTGGCGGCTGAGGGCCAACCTGGCC
>JASHTQ010000251.1 GCA_030040475.1 Streptosporangiaceae bacterium | reverse complement strand
GGCGGGATCTGGATCCTGCAGACCTTCCCCGCCATCGTGATCAGCCTGTACACCCGCTGGTTCCACCGCTACGCACTGATCGTCGGCTGGGCCGCCGGGATGGTCTACGGCACGCTCCAGGCGTACCGGACGTCCGGCGGCGGCCAGGCGCACTTCGGCGCCTCCTCCACCTCGCTGTTCGGGCAGGTCACCTACATCGCGATCGCTGCCCTGATCCTCAACCTGGCCGTCTCGGCCGTGCTCACCCTGCTGTTCCGCAGGATGGGAGTGCAGGACGGGTACGACGAGACCAGGCCGTCCGACTACGTCGTCGACCCCGCGGCCGCTCCCGCCGCGGCCAAGGCCGCCACGACGGGAACCACGACCGTTCCGGCTGGAGCGGGCGCCGCCACCGCCGAAACAAGCGCCACCACCGGAACGAGCGCGGCCACCACCGGAACGAGCGCGGCCCCGGCTGGAGCCAACGCCGCCACCGCTGGGGCCAACGGGGCCACCGCTGGAGCGAGCGCCGCCGGCCCGGTCGACCATGGCGTCGCCGTGAACGGCGCTCAGCCGACCGCGGGCCGAACGCACGCCTCGGCGGGTCCGGGCCAGGGAAACCGGCGGCACTGAGCGCCGAAACCGCGGCGTGACCTATATCACGCGCCCGGCCCTGAGCGGCCGGCGGAACCGGCCTGGCCGCCGGAAACGTCCCATCTGAGCGGCCAGGTCACAGGCCTGAGGCACCCGAAACGGTCGCCAGGCGTCCTTGCCACGCATAAGTAACGTGGTACGGGATATGAGTAGTGACACCCATCCACTTACTGGTCGCCTCCGAACTACGAAGAGCACACGGTAACCCTGACGAGCAGCGCAGACAGGGCGATTCTTATGCGTTTCGGGTATGTAAGAGCAGCGACAATCAGCTTGCTGACCGGGGGATTCCTGACCCTGGGGGTGGTGACAAGCCTGCACGAAGGCGCGCTTGCGGCCTCTTCTTCGGCCTCTTCGACCGCGGCAGCCACCGCGACGGACAAGCAGTGCCAGGCGCTGCCTGCCACGGCCTCGCCCTCGCCGTCACCCTCCCCGTCCCCGTCACCCTCGCCGTCTCCGTCGCCTTCGCCGACGCCCTCCCCCACCCCGTCGCCGAGTCCCTCCGCGACGGAATCCAGCGCCGGGAGCGCGGCAACGGCGTCGCCTTCGCCGTCGGATTCGCTCCAGGCGCCGCTGCCCCCGTACTCGCCCCCGGCCTCGCCTTCCGCGACCGCGGCCACAGCCTCGCCGGCCGCCACCCTTGACGCGGCGACCAGCACCGGCAGTCCTAGCCCCAGCGCCAGCTCCACGGCGCCGACCGACCTGTGCGTGAGCGTCCAGGGCTCAGCGGCCAGCGTCAAGCGCGGCCAGACCGCCAGCTACGTCATCCAGGTGTCGACGGAAAACGGGTCGGCCTCCGACGTCATGGTCGCGATCACGTCGCAGCCGGCCAGCCAGAAGCCCACGTTCACCAGCGGCTGCAGCAAGGGCGACGGGACCGCCTCCTGCACCATCACGGTGGTGTCGGACAAGCAGGCCGCCGTCCTGGACGCTCAGGTCCCGGTGGCGTCCGGCGCGACCGCCGTCAAGTCGGTGCAGCTGACCGCCACCGCCAGCGTCGTGACCACGACCGAGTGGACGCCGCCCGCCGCGGCGGCGACCATAGCGGTGACCACGGCGTCGACTTCGCCTGCCAAGACCCAGTCACCGGGCACCAGCACGGGCTCCCAGCTCGACATCCTGCCGCTCGGCCCCATCCCGGACCTGAACGGCATCGCCAACGCCATCATCGGAGCGGGGAACGCCTCCGATCTCTTCCCGAAGATCGCGCCCTCGCCCGCGGCCAGCCCGAGCCCTGCCGCCACGGCGCATCCCAAGGCGCACGGGGGAAACGCCGCGCCGACCGCCAACGCCTCGGCCCTCGCGCTCGGCACGCCGGTGCTGACCGCTCAGGTGATAGGCCTGCTCGCGCTGGCGTTCGGCATCATGCTGACGGTGACCAGGCTGTCGCTACGCAGGCGCGCCCGCCCGAAGGGCGAAGGCAGCTAGCGCGGGAAGTCCGCTTACTCCTTGACGACGTGCTCGTCGGCCGCGCGGATGGTCAGCATCTCGTGGCTCAGCTGGGTGGCGGTCATCGTGGGCGAGGTGAGTTCGCCGAAGCTGTCGTCGTCGAACCAGGCGCACATGCCCACGCTGTTCGAGGTGCCGGACTTGGACTCGACGCACGCCGCCTCGCCGCCGAGGGGACCCGCGTTGACCACGAACGCCCCCGGGTATTCGTGCGTGAAGCTGGCGATCGACGCGGCGGGGTCGGCGTTGGCGAGGTGGCCGGCGATGAACATGATGATCTGCGTGGTGCCGCCGGCCGCCGAGTCGCCGGACTCGTAGACCGCGTCGACCACCCCGCTGGCCTGGCCGCCGGCCATCTTGATGACCTCCTCGCGCAGCTGCCCTAGATGCGTCTCCTTCTCCAGGTCCACGGTGCGTGCGTAGGTCCCGATCTGGTTCGCGACCTCCATGGCGTGGACGGGTCCGCTGTGCGAGGGGAACTCGAACTTGATGATCCCGGTGATCGCCGCCGCGGCCGCGATGACCACGCCGCCGAGCGCGATCCAGAGCCGGTGGTCGTTGCTTCCGCCGCGGCGACGGCCGATGCCGCGCCTGGCCGAGCGGGCGCTGGCGGCACGCCGGTCCTTGAAATCCTCGTCGTCCTCGGCGAACAGGCCGGAGTACTCGTCGTCGTTGTCGTCGTCTTGCCAGAAGTCACCGAAGTCTTCGGCCTGCGGCCGGGCGGGCCAGGAGGACGTGATCTCCGGTCCGTCCAGGCCGTGGCCGGGCCGGACCCACGGGGTCGCCGCCTGGCCGACGCCCGGGGAGTCCAGCGGCGGCAAGTCGTCGATACGGGTGCCGTCGGGCGGGGTCAGGACTCCGACCTGTGCCGTCGGGGCGCTCAGGAAGGCGGTCGCGTCGAGCGCGTCGCCAGCGGAAAAGGCACCAGCAGAAAAGGCACCAGCGGAGAAGGCCGGGGCCGGCTGACGGCCGGTCTTCGGCTCGGACAGGCCACCGGTCCACGAGGCCGGCGCCACCTCGGCGGGCGCGCCCAGCCTAGGGCCGAGGCCGCCGACCGCAGGGGCGGTACGCCGGGGTCCGGGTCCGGCGGACATCCGCGGGCCGGGACCGGGCGTGCCCGGGTACGGGCCGGAGGCCAAGGACCCGGTGCTCATCTGCGGGCGGGACCCGCCGCGGTCAATGCGCGGCTGCCCGTGGCCGAAGACATCGTCCCGTCCGGGCGCCGTGGGATAGCCGGACGCCTGGTCGGCGGGGCGGCGCTGCGGGCCGGAGCCCCGCTGCGGCTCGGCGGCGCGCGACCGGTCCTCGGCACGCCGGTCGTCTGCCTGCGGCCGGCCGCCCGGACGATCCGGGTACACCGGGGCGCTGCGGCGCAGTTCCTCGTACCAGGACACGTCGTCCGTCGCCTGGTCGAAGCCGCCCTCGTCGTAGGAGGGCTCGTCGTAGCGCAGCTCGTCGTACCGCAGCCCCTCGAGGCGCGGGTCGGCAGGCCGCCCGGCCGCAGGGAATGCCGAGGACCCGGCAGGCCCAGGGGAGCTGAAGGCGTCGAACGTGCCCGAGGATCCGAACGCTCCGGTTGGGCCGAGCGCCCCGCTGGACCCGAACGGGTCGGTCGAGGTCAGGGCCTCCATCGCGCCGGTCGTCGGGTAGATGTCCTGGCCGCCGCCAGCTCCCGGGTAGGCCTGGGCGCCGGCGGCGGCCGGGTAGGCGTCATGGTCGCCGGCCCCCGGGTAGGCCCACCGGTCGCCGGCCGGCGGGGCCGCGAAGTCCTGCTGGTAGCCCGGACGCGGCTGGCGATCCTCCGGTACGTGATAACCCGGCACCCTGGTGTCCGGCGCGCCGTAGCCGCGCGGCGACCTGTTCCCGGATCCGCCGTGCGGGCTCCTCGGCCCGTCGTAGGACGGGTCGGAGTAGCCGGGGTCGCCGTAGCCGTAGTCCTCCATGGCCGGCTGCTGATAGGCGCTGCCGGTGCCGTGGTCACGCCCGCCGCCGCGCGGCGCACCGTACCTGGGGTCGGCCGCAGGCATGCGGTAGGGGCCGGTGCCGAAGCCGGCTTCCAGCACGTCCCGGGTCTCCGGATCTAGCTGCCGGAAACCGGAAGGCCAGGAGAGTTCGGGGCCGTACGGTATGTCACGCCGACCGCTCGGCCCTTCGTGCGGGTCGCTACGTGGCCCCGATCCGTAGTGGACTGGACCGCCGATCGCCTCGTCCTGGTAGGGACGCTGCGTGGCTGGCCAGCCACGTCCATCATCATGGGCCGGCGAACCGCTCCTCATATACCGGTACTCCCTGTCTGCTGGACAGCAGGTCAAAGATCACTAGCATCATCGCGACAAAAGAGACACTCTGCTACCTACTTGGATAGTTCTTAACTGCCGAGTCGCGATGCTGAGGAACTACGTTACTTCCTCGTGACCCCGCGCGAGATGCATTTCGGCTGATAGACGCGCCGCGGCCGCTCTGCCTGGCACGCAGGCCCGATCGGCGAGGCGGCGACGTCACGCATGCGAGCCGTGATAGGCGTGCCTGGTTCGTCCGGCGTGCTGGCGGGCCAGGCGCTGGGCGCGGTCCGGGTCCGATGACTCGATCGCCTCGATCAGGTCCTCGTGCTCGGCCCAGGAGCCGTGACCGCGGGCCGGCGCCACAAGCCGGTAGTACCACTGGATCCGGCGGCCGACGATGTCGGCGAGCTCGGCGAGGACGACGTTTCCCCCGGCGGCCGCGATCTCGGCGTGGAAGACGTTGTTCGTGGCCACGGCGCTGGCGAAGTCGCCCGCCTCGGCCGCCGCCTGGCCCTCGCGGCATATCTCCCGCATCCTCGTGATGTGCTCGGGAGCGGCGGCGAGCGCCGCCAGCCTGGCCGTCTCTGCCTCGAGCAGCGCGCGCACGTCGAGGAGCTCGTCTACTTCCTTGTCGGTGGGCACGTGCACGAAGGCACCCTGGCTGGGGCGCAGGTCGACCCAGCCCTCGGCCTCCATGCGGTGCAGCGCCTCGCGGATCGGCTGCCTGCTGACCCCGAGCTGCCGGGCGAGGTCGGTCTCCACCATGTGCTGACCTGGCGGCAGCTCGCCGCCGACGATCAGGTCGATCAGGGCGTCATACACCGACTGGCGCAACGGCACCGGCCGTTGCAAAGGTCGAATCACCGGCGCGGTCAGGCCCGCCATCGCGCATCCTCCAGCTAGTGGGGCCGGCTCCCACTTAGCCGGGCCGACCCTCCCTCCCACGGAGTCGGCATATTTAGTTTATAGGAGACAGTATGCAAAATACGATCCCTTGGTTCAGGATTTAGTTGCAGCTTCAAGATCTTACGGACACGCCGCACCACGCCATCGCGGGGGCCTGCGCCACCGGCTGGTTCAGCCGGGCGGCCATGCCGACGCGCGCCTCGGGCCTGATGCCGGATGCCGGATGCACGGCGACGAGGTAGCTGGCGGGCGCGAGGGGGCTCGTCGCGCGGCGCACGATCCGGCACGGATCACCGGGATCGGGGATGTTGTCCCTCCCGCCGTGCCGGTTGTTGTCCACCCGCGCGGAATAGGCCCCCCCGGTGTCGAGATTCCCGTTCGGGGGCCTGACGCTGCCGGGCTCCGCGTCCCGGTCGCCTGTCATCGCATCCCCTCCGCCCCGCCCCAGAATAAGCTACCCGGCCCCGGATTGGCGGCATCTGTAAGCCGAACCGAGCCGAGCCGCGCCGCCAAGTTCGGCCCGGAATCGGGACCCAGATCAATGCGGAGCAGTGAAATGAGTACTGACCGTGCGCGAGGGTGAGCTAAGCGCAGGCCAGTGGATGTGGCGCCCCGGCGGGCCGGCCCGGTCAGCGGCGGGCGGCCGGGTGGCGATCCTCGGCACTGACGACAGAACCACGGGAATGGGTTGGCCCCGTGCCGTACCTGCGCGGTTACGACGCCCGGCTGTTCACCTTCCCGGCATCCGCGGACGACCTAGGTCGCGGCGGCTCAGGCGGCGGCGGGCCCGGCACCGCCGCCGGCCCCCGCTCTCAGTGCTCACGCCCAGGAGGTCAACGGCGTGCGTTCAGCCCGCGGCTGTGGACTGACCTGAGCTCGGGGCGGGACGGTCAGCCGATGTCGCGGCGGCGCAGGCTTGCCAGGCCGGTGACGGCGAGGGCCAGGGCTATCAGGCAGAGCAGGAGGAGGGGCTCGGCCGAGACCGTCCCGCCGGGCAGGCGCGGGGCGTGGGTGAACGGGGAGATGTCCAGGACCCAGTGGGATACCTGGAGGACCTGGCCGAACAGGTCGATGACCACGACCAGGCCCAGGGCGGTCCACGCGCCGGGGACGGAGGCGGCGGGCAGCAGGCCGAAGAACGCGATCGCGAGCGCGGCGAGCACGAAGACCGAGGGCAGCTCGCCCATGGCGGCGGCGATCATCCGGCCCACCTCGGCGCCAGGCGCGCCGATCCGCAGGCCGTAGCCGAGGCCGGCGGCCACGCCGGCGACGGCGAGCAGCAGCACCGTGCCCAAGACGGCCATCGCGACGTGGCTGAGCGCCCAGCGGAGGCGGCCGGTCGCGGTGGCCAGCACCGGCTCGGCCAGGTCGCCGGTCTCCTCCGAGCGCATGCGCAGGACGACCGATATCGCGTAGGCGGCGGCGACCAGGCCGGCCAGCAGCATGAGGGCGGCCAGGTAGGCGTTGGTGATCGCGCTCTGGCCGCCGAGCCTGGTGAACTCGCGCTCCAGGGCGGAGCTGGTGCCGAACAGCTGGCCGATGCCCTTCGCCGCCGCCCCCGAGGCGGCGAAGGTGAACGCGTAGCCGACGGCCCAGCCAAGCAGCGACGCCCGCTGCAGCCGCCAGGCCAGGCCGAACGGGCCGCGGAGGAACTCCGACGCGGCCGGCCGGCCGGGCCGGTCGGGCAGCAGGCCCGCGCCCTGGTCGCGGCGCGCGGCGAACCCGAACGCGAGGGCGCTGCCGGCCGCGGCGACGGCCAGGGGGAGGGCGAGGACCCACCAGCGTTCGGCGGCGAAGGGGCGGGCGAGCTGGATCCAGGCGAGCGGCGAGA
>JASHTQ010000250.1 GCA_030040475.1 Streptosporangiaceae bacterium | reverse complement strand
GGCGATGACCAGGGCGTTGGCGTGGGTAAAGAAGGCGATGGCGACCACGCTGAAGGCGATAAGACCCGCGATCTTCGGCGCGGCCTCGGCCATCGTGACGTGCTGCGCGTTGCCGCGCTCGAGCGCGAGCAGCCCGCCGGGCAGGACCAGGCCCGCGATGAGCGCGCGCGGATTGCGCGCCAGCATGATGAGCTGGTACCGGATCTGGGCGCCGAGCACTGGCCCGAGACCCGGCAGCCGTTGCGCCCGCAGCGCCACTTCAGTCATGGCAGAGCTCCTTTCCGTTCGCGGTGAGCGCCAGGTAGGCGTCCTCCAGGCTGGGCGGACCGACCTCGAGGCCGGTCAGGTCCACGTGGTTCTGCCGCGCCCAGCCGACAAGCAGGGCCAGGTCGGCGGTCACGTCGGCCGAAGGCATGGTCAGCAGGGTGCCGTCCACGTACTCGGTAAGCGCGGCGGGCAGCGCCGGCGCCGCGGCGGGCAGCCGGTAGCTGATCACCGGCACCCCGCCCATTGCCCGCAGCTGATCCGGCGTGGCGTCGGCGACGACCCGGCCGTCGGCCAGCACGATGACCCGGCTGGCCAGGTGCTGCGCCTCGTCCAGGTAGTGGGTGGTCAGCAGGACGGTGGTGCCGCCAGCGGTGAGGTTCTCGATGACCGACCACAGCCGCCTGCGGGCCTCAGGGTCCAGGCCGGTGGTCGGCTCGTCGAGGAACAGCATCTCCGGCTGGCCGATGATCGCGATGCCCAGATCGACCCGGCGGCGCTGGCCCCCGCTCAGCGCGCCGATCCTGGTCCTGGCATCCGCGTCCAGGTCGATGACGTCGAGGACCTCGCCCACCCGCCGCGGATCCGGGTACAGCGTGCCGAACAGCGACAGCGCCTCGGCCACCGTCAGCTGGGCGTCCAGGCTGGTGGTCTGCAGGACCAGCCCGATCCTGGCCCGCCAGGCCCGGCCCGCGGCGTGCGGGTCGGCCCCGAGCACCCGGACGGTGCCCGCGGTGGGCGCCTGGAATCCCTCGAGGATCTCGATCGTGGTGGTCTTGCCCGCCCCGTTCGGGCCGAGCACCGCGGTCACCTGCCCCGCGGCGACCTCGAAGCTGACGTTCTCGACGGCGGTGAACCTGCCGAAGCGCTTGACCAGGTCCTTGACGATGATCGCGCTCACCGCCGATACCCGCCCTTCTTCCTGGAGCGGGTCCAGCGGTATCCGCCGACGGCGAGGCCGACCGCCCCGACCGCCACGACGATGACGCTGTGCAGCGCCACGACGCCGATCACCAGCACGATGGCGCCTATGACGACCTGGACGACGGGGGGGAGAAGAAACAGAAGCATGATGTCTCCTTAGCCGGTGTCCTTCTGGGACGACCCCAGCCTGCCCGGTGGGCCGGGGGCCGGTCTTCGGCGCGGCGGTTGAACTTGACCAGGCCGCCGCGCTCCGCCTCCGGGCCGAGGATCCACCCTGGGTTGGAGACCGGCTGTCCACCCTCGCGCTGAGGACGAGCGACCCGCGGAAACGTACCCTGGCTACTGTGACCGGCCAGCCGCCTGGAGAGCCCGGGGAGCCCCTGCTCGGGGGACCCCTGCTCCAGCAGCCGCTGCCAAGCAGCAGCACGCTCGACGCGCTCAGGGAGGTCAACGCCAGCCGCATGGCGTGGCGGCGCAGCCTGCTCCCCCTGGTAGTGGTGATCGTCGGCGGGGTGGTGTACCTCTCGGCCCGCGCGCATCCGGGCGTCGGCCTGCACGGCGCATCGCTGGGCCTGACGATCGGCCTGGCAGGTTTCGCCGTCGGCGCCCTCGGCATCAGGCAGACGATGCTCAGGCGCCAGACCCCGCCCAGGGTCTACGCGCCCTTTCTCGTCCTGCTTGTGCTGAGTTCCGTGCTGCTGATGTGGGTGCAGCCCACGGGACCCGGCGCGGGCGGCTGCGTCGTCGCCGTCGCCGTCGCCATCGCCGTGGGCGCGATCCCGGCCCGGTTCGGCCTTGCCTTCATCGTCGCCACGATCTGCGTGGCCGCCTTCGTGATCACCGAGTCAGAAAAGCACACCGCGCACCAGGGATCGGCGGACTTCATCAGCAGCGTGTTCTCCTTCACCGGCCTGTTCCTCTACGCGATGCTGATCTGGCGGGCACGCCAGAACGACCGGCAGGCTCAGCGGCTGCTGATCCAGATGGAGGAGACGCGTGACGCGGAGCTGCGGGCGGCCGCGCTCGCCGAGCGCCAGCGGCTGGCCCGCGAGATGCACGACGTGCTCGCGCACTCGCTGTCCGGGCTTGTCGTCCAGCTCGAGGGCGCCCGGCTGCTGGCGCTTTCCGACCCGACAGACGAGCGGCTCGCGGCGACCATCGACCGCGCGCACCAGCTGGCCCGCAGCGGCCTGGACGAGGCGCGCCAGGCGATCGGCATGCTGCGCGACGACGAGCTCCCAGGCCCGGACCAGTTGGCCGCGCTGGCCCGTGCCTTCGAAGCCGACACCGGCGTCCCGTGCCGGTACACGACCGTCGGCGACCCGCGCGAGCTCCGCTCGGCGGTCAAGCTCGCCCTGTACCGCGTCACCCAGGAAGCCCTGACCAACGCCCGCAAGCATGCCCACCCCGACCGGGTAGACGTCCGCCTGGAATACCTTCCGCGGGAGATTCATCTGACGGTGCGGGACTTCCGGGCCGGCGTGGCGGTTACTCCCCAGACCGGTGACACCCACCGAGCACGCCCTCAGCACCTGCCTCTTGCCTCGCACGGCTACGGGCTCACGGGGATGCGCGAGCGCGCCGAACTGCTGGGCGGGACGCTGACCGCCGACCCGACCGCCCACGGTTTCCTGGTCAAGCTGCGGGTGCCCGCGTGACCGGGCCGCGCGTCCGTGTGCTGGCGGCCGACGACCAGCGCGTGGTCCGCGAGGGCCTGGCGATGCTGCTCGGGCTGCTGCCCGACGTCGAGGTCGTCGGCACCGCGGCCGACGGCGAGGAGGCGCTGGCCCTGGCCGATGAGCTGCGCCCGGACGTGATCCTCATGGACCTGCGGATGCCGAGGGTCGACGGGGTGGAGGCCACCCGCCGGCTGCGGGCCCGCCACCCGGAGATCAAGGTCGTGGTGCTGACCACCTATGCCGACGACCGCTCGGTCATCGAGGCCCTCCGGGCCGGCGCGCTCGGCTACCTCACCAAGGACGCGGGCGCCGACGAGATCCGCCAGGCGCTGCAGCGCGTTGCCTGCGGCCAGGCATCGCTGGACCCCGCGGTGCACAGGCACCTGGTCGAGGCGATCGCCGGCGCCGATCCCCAACCGCGCGTCCCCGGCACCCCGCCCGGTCCGCGGACCCCTTCGGGCACATCAGAACCGGCCGGGCCGCCGCTGCCCGACGGGCTGACGCCGCGCGAGGCCGAGGTCCTCGCCCTGATCGCGGCGGGCCTGTCCAACGCCGAGATCGCGAAGCGCCTGTTCGTCAGCGAGGCCACGGTGAAGAGCCACGTGAACCACCTACTCCCCAAGATCGGTGCCCGCGACCGTGCCCAGGCCGTCGGCTACGCCTACCGCCACGGCCTCATCCCTGGCTAAGCCACCCGCCGGGTCCGTCCGCCGGTAACATCGGCGTCGATGTCGGCACCGGGAGGGACGGTTTCTTATGCCTCAGTCAAGTGTCTTGCGGGCGGCCCGCAAACCGGCCGCGATCGCGGCCATCGTCGGCGTCGCCGCCTCCGGCTTCAGCGGCATGCTGCCGGCCTCGGCGGCCGCGGGTTCGCTGCACGCCGCGGGCACCGTCTATCTCGGCAAGGCCAGCAGCGCCTTCAGCTACGATTTCGCCGAGGCGCCGAGCGGGGCGGTCTTCTACTCCAGCGGCGCCAAGGTCTACGTGGTGCAGGGAACCTCGGCGCCCGTGCAGGTGGCACAGGCCAAGGGGAACGTGCTGGCGCTGGCGGCGAACTCGAACGAGTTGTTCGTCGACGTCGGCGCGACCGTGACCGCCTACCGCCTGCCGGGCGGGATCGCGGTACAGCAATGGAGGCTGAGCAGCCCGTTCCCGGTCACCTCGGCCGGCCTGTACGCCGCCGGCAGCACGGTCTGGGCCTGGACCGACTGGTCCACCGACGAGAGCGGCCTGGAGTACGCGAACGTCAGCAGGTTCACCACCTCGTCGGCCGCCGTGCACCTGGTCAGCGCCGGCATCGCGTATCCGGCCGATGCGGCAGCCGATGCGGGCGGCCTGTACTACCAGGCCATTCGCAATGACGGGACGAACGGCTACGTGGTGCACGTCACGCCGTCCGGCACGTCGCGCCGGGTCACCGATGTCGACGTTGACGGGCCGCTCGCGCTGGTCGGCGGCCGGGTGGAACTGCTCGTCCCGCACTACCCAAGCGGCAACACCTACCTCGACAGCTACAACGCCACGTCCCTGGCGCACGTGTTCTCCCGGCGCGTCTCGGGCGATGACCGGGACATCGCGGGCGCCGGGGCAGGCCTGCTCCTGCTCACCGCGCCGTGCCAGAGCGCGGTCTGCTCCTCCGCCACGGTCAGCCAGCTCAGCACCGCCACCGGAGCCACGGTCTCGACGGTTGCCGTGCCGGATGCCGTGACGCTGGTAGCCGGGTCGTCGGCGGCCGTGATCGCCTACCGGAGCGGCAAGTTCTATCTGGAAAGGCTGGCGGGCTGATCCGTGGCGTGGTCCGCCGGTAGCATCGCACGGGTGAGCATTCCAGCGGACCTGGACAGCGAGACGGACGAGGCAATCGAAACCGGGGCCCCGCTCGTAGTCGCGGTGGACGGGCCGTCGGGCGCGGGCAAGTCGAGTGCCTCGCGCGGCGCGGCGCAGGCCCTGGGCCTGCGCTACCTGGACACCGGAGCGATGTACCGGGCCCTGACCTGGTGGCTGCTGCGCCGCGGCGTCGACGTGCGCGACTCCGCCGCGGTCGCCGCGCTGGCTACAGACCCCGGCATCGAGGTCGGGACCGATCCGGGCGCCCCGTGGGTCCGGGTCGATGGCACCGACGTGACGGCGGAGATAAGGAGCCAGGAGGTTACCGGCGCGGTCAGCGCGGTCGCCTCGGTCCCGCAGGTGCGCGCGCACCTGATCGCGCAGCAGCGCGACGTCATCGCGGCCGCCGGGGGCATCGTCGCCGAAGGCCGTGACATCGGCACGGTGGTGGCACCGGACGCGCCGGTGAAGGTGTTCCTGACCGCGGACAGCGCCCAGCGGGCAACTCGCCGGGCGGCGCAGACCAGCCAGACGACGGCTTCTACTCAGGCCGACCAGGATCGCAGGGACCGGCTCGACTCGGCGCAGAGCGTTAAGGCCGACGGCGCCGTCGAGATCGACTCCACCGCGCTCGGCCTGGCCGAGGTGGTGGACATCATCGTCCGACTGGCCCGCGAAACCCGCAGCGAGGCCGGCCTGCCGCAGCCGCGCCAGCAGAGCACATAGCATAGAGCCCCCAGAGCATCTAGCACTCCGAGCAAAGCAGAAAGTAATGTCGAACGAGCCTGCCCCCATCCCCGTGGTCGCCGTCGTCGGTCGGCCCAACGTGGGCAAGTCCACGCTGGTCAACCGGATCCTCGGCAGCAGGCAGGCGGTGGTGGAGGACACGCCGGGCGTGACCAGGGACCGGGTCGCCTACGACGCGATGTGGCGCGGCCGGTCGTTCACCCTGGTGGACACCGGCGGCTGGGACCCGTCGATAGAGGGCGCGCCCCGCGGCCAGGGGCAGAGCGAGCCGAGCCTGGCCGCCCGGGTCGCCGCCCAGGCCAGGATCGCGGTCGACGCCGCCGACGCCGTGCTGTTCGTGGTGGACGCCACCGTCGGAGTCACCGACGCCGACGCGGCGGTGGCCAGGGTGCTGCGCCGGTCGGGCAAGCCGGTCGTGGTCGCGGCGAACAAGGTCGACGACACCAAGGCCGAGCCCGAGGTGGCGGCGCTGTGGTCGCTGGGCCTCGGCGAGCCCGCCCCGGTCAGCGCGCTGCACGGGCGGGGCAGCGGCGACCTGCTCGACGTGGTGCTCGACGCGCTGCCCGACGCGCCCAAGGAGGCCGACGAGGCCGAGGGCGGCCCCCGCCGCGTGGCGCTACTCGGCCGCCCGAACGTGGGCAAGTCCAGCCTGCTGAACAAGCTGGTCGGCCACCAGCGCGCGCTCGTCCACGATGTGGCGGGCACCACCAGGGACCCGGTGGATGAGCTCGTCGAACTCGGCGGCACGACCTGGCGGTTCGTGGATACGGCCGGCATCAGGCGGCGGTTCAGGGAGAACCAGGGCGCGGACTACTACGCGGCGCTGCGCACCGCCGGGGCGCTGGACCGCGCCGAGGTCGCCGTGGTCCTCATCGACGCGAGCCAGCCGCTGACCGAGCAGGACCTCAGGATCGTCTCGATGGTGATCGAGGCAGGCCGGGCGCTTGTCATCGCCTACAACAAGTGGGACCTGGTCGACTCAGAACGCCAGCGGTACCTCGACCGCGAGATCGACCGGCAGCTGCACACCGCGCGCTGGGCGCCGCGGGTGAACATCTCCGCGGCGACCGGGCGGCACGTCGAGCGGCTGGTCCCCGCGCTGGAGAAGGCGCTGGCGGGCTGGGAGACCCGGGTGCCGACCGGCAGGCTCAACGCGTGGCTCACCGGCCTGGTAGCGGCGACGCCCCCGCCGGTGCGCGGCGGCCGGCAGCCCAAGATCCTGTTCGCCACCCAGGCCGGGGTCCGGCCACCGCACTTCGTGGTGTTCGCGTCCGGGTTCCTCGAGGCCGCCTACCGCCGGTTCATCGAGCGCCGCGTGCGCGAGGAGTTCGGCTTCGAGGGCAGCCCGGTACAGGTATCGGTCCGGGTCAGGGCCAAGCGTGAAGCCCGCCCAGGCAAACGCCCCGCCAAGCCCGCCCGCGCCGACCGCCGCCGCTGACCGCTCCCACCCGCCCCCAGCTCACGAACGCGCGTCCGTCACCCACTCACCCTCAGCCGACGAACGCGCGGCCGTCACCCACTCACCCTCAGCTGACGAACGCGCCGGGCGGCGCGGCGGGGGAGGGCTGCGCGTCCGCGTCTGTCACCGGCCTCGCGCCCGCCGCGAAGCGCTCAAGCTCGTCGCCGTGCAGGACCCGGGCCGGCATCGGGTCCGCGGCCGTCAGCCGGGTGAGCGCGTCGACCGGCAGCTCGCGGCCGCTGGCGACGAGCACGGTGTTGCCGAACCGCCGGCCGCGCACGATCGCGGCCTCCGCGATCAGGCAGGCATGCGGGAACACCTTCCGCATCGTGGCGACCTGCCTGCGGGCGTGGGCGAGCGGCGGCCCGTCGGCCACGTTGGCGCCGAGGACTCCGGTATCGCGCAGCGCGCGACGCGCGGCCGTCGCGAACTCCACCGAGGTCAGGCTGGCAGGCGTGCGCCCGCCGGCGAACACATCCACGATCAGCACGTCGAACGAGCCGGCGGCCAGCAGGCCGAGTTCCGTCCTTGCATCGCCGATGCGGACCCGGATCCGCCCGCCCCGTGAGTCCGTCCGCCGGAACGGCAGCCTGGCCCGGACCAGGTCGACGAGCGCCGCATCGGCATCGACGGCCAGCTGCGGCGAGCCGGGCCTGGTGGCCGCGACGTAGCGAGCCAGCGTGAGCGCCCCCGCCCCCAGGTGCAAGACCCTCAGCGGCTGCCCCTCAGGGGCGGCCGTATCGATGACGTGCCCCAGCTGCCGGACGTACTCGAAGTCCAGGTAGCCCGGGTCCTCGAGGTCCACGTGAGATTGCGGTATGCCGTCCAGGAGCAGCATCCACGATGCCCGCCGGTCGGCATCCCGCAAGATCTCGGCGTGCCCGAGCCCGTCGGCCGTCCCGGTCGGCGCATCTCTGGGCGCTCGCGTCATAGGTGTAAGTATCGGCGGTCGGCCGCCCGCGGCGGGCACGCGCCAACCGGATACTCACTCGAAGAACTGGCCCGGAGTGTGCGAGGCTGTATGCGTGCCCCTTGAGCCGCTGGAGGTCCCCATGGCTGTCGAGCAATCAGGAGCCGAGGCTTCGCCGGACGCCGCCGACGCGGCCTTGCCGGCGGCAGCCGCCGTCCCGGACGCGCAGGCGCCCGGGGACAAGGCTGCACCGGATATCGACGATGTAAAGCGCCAGTTCCGCGAGGCGCTAGATCGCAAGCGCAGTGCCCACGCCAGCGCGAACGCGGACGGCGCCCAGGGCACAGGCAAGGTCCACGGCTCGCACGGCCCCGCGGCCAGCCGCCGCTCCTTCCGCCGCAAGAGCGGCGGCTAACCAGCCCCGCCAAGTCATCCCGGGCCAAAACTCCCGCCGGCCTCATGATCGTGGCCAGTTTTCCGCGAATATGACCGAATTCTGGCCATGATCATGAAACAGGCCGGCGCAGCGCCCGGAGCGTTCGGCGTGAGGTCATGTCCGGTGTAGGGTCAGCGGAAGGCTGCGCGCAGGACAATGGCAGCGCGATGTGACCGGGGGAGGAGCGAGCGGTGGAGCCATTCGACCCGACCAGGCCGAACGTCGCCAGGGTCTGGGACTACTGGCTGGGCGGGAAGGAAAATTTCGCCGCCGACCGCGAGCTCGCGGAGAAGATGCTTGCGGTCCATCCGGTCTCCGCGCAGATGGCCAGGGAGAACAGGGACTTCCTCGGGCGTGCCGTGAGCTATGTGGCAACCCGCGGCGTCCGCCAGTTCATCGACGTCGGCGCCGGCCTGCCCACCGCGACGAACACGCATGACATCGCCAGGCACGTCGACCCGCAAGCGCGAGTGGCGTACGTGGACAACGACCCGATCGTGATCTCGCATGCCCGCAGCCTGCTCGCCAAGAGCCCAGGGGTGATCGCCGTGCCCGGCGACATGCGCGACCCGGAGAGGATCCTCGCCGATCCCACGCTGGCCGAACTCATCGACCTGGCCGAACCAGCATGCGTGATCCTCTCCGCCGTCCTGCACTTCGCGGATGCGCCTACCGCCCGCGCGGTGGCTGCCGTCTTCGCCGGGGCGCTGGTCCCGGGCAGCTACATGATCATCTCCGTCGGTTCCGGCAGCCGGTCCGAGGGAGACAACTTCACCACGGCGTACACGGCCGCGCAGATATACATCCACTCACTCGAGGACATCGTGAGTTTCTTCGGCGACCTCGAACTCGTGCCTCCGGGCGTGGTTCCGGTGCTGTCCTGGTCCGGCGACGGCCCGGCACGCAGCCTTGAGCCGCGCACGGCCACCTTCCTGGCCGGGGTCGCAACGAAGCCGGGATAACGAGAGACGCCCGGAAACCCAGCCCCAGGCGGAACCCAGCCCCAGGCGGAAACAGCCTCAGGCTGAGAACATCGCGGAGCGTACCGTTCCCGCGTACAACTGGTCTACCCGGGCCTGCCGGGGTTTCGGCGGCTCTTGCTGCTGCCCTCGAGGGGGACCTGGCTGCTCGGCCACCTGGTGGTGGCCGCCGGTCGACGGCAGTTGGAACCAGACCGTGGTGCTGGCCGGGTCCCTGAGATATCCCCACTGGGCGGCTAGATGCTGGACCAGATACAGTCCGTGACCTTCGGCCGCGTACAGGTCGCCCTTCACGATCGGCGTGTCCACCGAGCCGTCGTCGATAACCTCGATCAGGATGCCGTGCGGTACCTGGATCACCACGACGGTGACGGTGCCGCCGTCGATGCCCGACCTGCTGTGCTGTATCGCGTTGGTGACGATTTCGGACGTCAGT
Organism: Streptosporangiaceae bacterium; assembly: GCA_030040475.1. Next base: position 12,146 of record JASHTQ010000250.1, on the reverse strand, counting down.
AAGGTCGCGGCGTCGGCATCCACGCCGAGCCGGCTGGAGCTGAGCGTCCGCGCGACGAAGGCCCTGGCCTCACGGACAAGTCCGGGGCTTCCGGGTATGGTGAGTGAACCGAGAACCGCGGCTCGCGGACTCGCTCCTGGCCTCCACTGGGCGCCGGTCCCTGGTTGCCGGGAATTGTCGGCGGGCGTCTCCATAGTGTCTCCCTCCCAGATTGCAGATCGTGATCTGCGTCGTTCGCGGTCTCTCGGTGTTCTATTCGAAAGCTCGCGTTATGCAAGTTATGCAAAGGGCCGCTCTGGCTCCTGGCCGCCACCAGCACCGATCGCTCGCGCAGGCCTAGCAGACCTGCCCTCGCGGGTCGGTATTGCATAACGCTCCCGGTCCCTTTCAGTTACGTCCGCTCCCTGTGTCACAGCAGTGACATAAGCACTAGAGCTGACCAGTCGCCGCCAAAACGTATATCGAACCTCCCTGCTGTACTGCGGCTGTCACCCTGCGCATGACAACAGATTGGACAAATCTGGCCAAATACGCCGATGTCCTACTCTCGCGAATTGTCCGGTTTTGTACACCTTTAGATCGAATGGCTGCGGGCTAGCATCAAACCGATGATGAGCCCACCGGGTGCCTGCACGCAAGTGCGTGGCGAAAATTCCTCAGATGAAATCCCGCTTGGGATTTCATCTTGGCCCTCGGTGCTGTATCGTACTGCTTGTCTGGGACGAAGCGGAGCGATCTGGTTACGTTCCGGCATGACATGGTGGGTCAAGGGTCGGGTGGATCGCACAGAGCACGGGCCCCTGAGCCGTTTGGGGAGGTGAGCTTCTGGTGCCCCTAGGCCCGACCGTTCGTAGGCGCAGACTCGGCGCCGAACTCCGGCGGCTGCGCGAGGCGCACTCGCTCAAGCTCGAAGAGGTGGCCGAGCGGCTCGGCCTGGCCCCCTCGACGCTCTCGCGCATCGAGACCGGCAAGGCGCCCACGAAGTCGGCATACCTGTCCGCGCTGCTCGATCAGTATCAGGTCGACGATCCGGGCGTGCGGAAGGTGCTCGTCGACATGGCCCGCGAGGGCCACCGCAAGGGCTGGTGGTCGATCTACGACGACGTGCTGCCGAGCGGGTTCGACATCTACGTGGGCCTGGAGGCGGAGGCGTCGGGGCTGCGCAGCTACGAAACCGACGTCGTGCATGGCCTGCTGCAGACCACCGACTACGCGCTGGCGGTGCTGCGGGAGCTGCGGCCACGAGACACCGAGGAGCAGCTCCAGCGGGTCGTCGACCTGAGGATGCAGCGGCAGCGGCTGCTCGACCAGGATCCGCCGCTGGACCTGTGGCTGATCCTGGACGAGGGCGCGATCCGGCGTAACGTCGGCGGAAGCGCGGTCATGCGCCGCCAGCTTGAGCAGCTGGTTCAGGCGAGCCGCTGGTCGAACGTGACCTTGCAGATCCTGTCCTTCGCATCGGGCGCGCACGCCGGGCTGACCGGGCCGTTCGCGATTCTCGAGTTTCCCGAGCGAACCGATTCTGACGTTGCCTACACCGAGTCCGTAGGCGGCATGATCTATCTGGAAAAAGACCGGGAAGTACGGGCTTGCGTCGAGGCTTTCGACCGGATGCGTGCAGCGGCGCTGTCCCCGGTTGCGTCAGTCGAGCTCATTCAGCAGGTGTCGCGGGAACTCAGCTGATCATCACGTGAACTCCGGTCAAGTCGCAACAAAGGAAAGGGAAATCTAGATGGATACCGAATCAACTGGACTGCGCTGGTTTAAGAGCAGCGCAAGCAGTGCAGCAGGCTGCGTGGAGATAGCGCACCTGCCCGAGGGGGGTATCGCGCTCCGCGATTCAAAGGACCGCGGCAAGACGCCCCACTACTTCAACAGGCACGAATGGGAATGCTTCCTCATCGGTGCCAAGAACGGCGAGTTTGACCTTCCTCAGGCTTAGCGTCGGCCGATCCTGAGCGCCGGCGGATCGGGAGACGGGCGGGGCGCACCTACCCCACACGAGCCCTGCCCGTCACCCACGGTCTCAGGAGTCCCCGGAACTTGACCGGGGGGGCCGATGTCTGGGGGGAGGGGCAGAGGGCGGTGGTCCGGACAGGCCCACCGCCCTCGCCATGCCCGGCCAGCGCCCGCCGCAGCCGGGTCGTCAGGTGCCAGCGCCTCCGGCGCCTGTCAGCCTGCCTATTCCAGCTCGTCCTCGAGCTGCTTGATGATCGCGGAGATGATGCCCGGCGTCTCGCCCGGTTTGGCGCTGACGATGCTGAGTCGCTCCATTGCCAGCAGATACCGGTCGACGTCGGCCTTCTTGTCGAAGTACAGGGCGCTGGTCAGGTGCTCCAGGTACGCCACGTCCTGAAGGTCGGCCTCGCCGAAGCGCAGGATGGTGAACCCGCTCGGCACGGCATGGCCACCGCGGCCGAACGGGATGATCTGCAAGGTGAGGTTCGGCATGTCGGTGAGGCCGAGCAGGTAGCGGAGCTGGTCGAGCAGGATCTCCTTGCTTCCTATCGGCCGCCGCAGCGCGGTTTCCTCGATGACCGCCCAGAGCTTGACTCGCCCCTCGGTGAACCTGCGCTGCCGCTCCTTGCGGAGGATGACGTGCCGTTCCGCCTCGCCGATGGGAATGTCGCACATGGTCAGCACCGCGGCCGTGTATCTCGGGGTCTGCAGCAGGCCCGGTATGAACTGCGGCTCGTAGACCCGGATCGAGGTCGCGGCCTCCTCCATCCCGACGTAGGCCTGGAACCAGTCGGGCAGGATGTCGTTGAACCTGTGCCACCAGCCGGGCCGGTTGGCCTGCTCGGCGAGGTTCAGCAGCTGTTCTCTCTCGACCGCGCCGACGCCGTAGAAGGTGAGCAGGTCAAGGACGTCGATCTCCCTGATCGCGTTCCTGCCAAGCTCGATGCGGCTGATCTTGGACTCCGACCCGCGGATCGCCTTCGCCGCGGCCTGCGCGGTAATCCCCCTGCTCTCCCTGAGCCGTCGCAGCTGGCCGCCCAGCAAGATACGCAGGACGGTCGGCCCCTCTGTCGGCTCCGGCATGACCCCTCCTTGATCCCCCTCCCCAGCCACGGAATTGTGTCTCGCAATTGCGTAGAATGCGCTGCCACTCTACTACTCCGGTAAACGTGATGATATCCGACGGGTGATTTTGCGCCACCCCCAATATTGGCTGCCAGGCCCCGGCCGAGCTGGACACTTCTGTCCAACCGCGATCACCGACGGCCGTTTATCTTCGGCCGGATCGGCGGGCCGCCCGGCTGGTTATAGCCGGGCCGGCGGCCCGGTGCCCGGGTCGGTCGGCCCGCTGAAATGCTCGGGCATCCATCGTCAACATGCCATCTGGCCTGCGCAGATCCGCGGCCACGCCAGGTCGGCCACGCCAGGTCGGGCGCGCCGGGCGAGCGGCGAGCGGGCGCTCGCCCAGGCGCCATCAGGGGGCGGACATTCCGGACAGTTTTTGCTGAGCCACGCAAGTGCGTACGATTGCTTCTCACGTTGTGAATCGCAATTACGCACCGCTCTCTGCAAAGGGCCGCCGGGCTGCTTGCCATTTGCCGGGCACCAGCGGCCGCCCGGAATTAACCGCGCTACTACCCCTGTGACCTGCGTACCCGCGGGCCGGAGCGGCGGCGGCCGGGGCTCAAGATGATCAAGGGGCCTCTAGGATGGGCTCATGCGCTACCTGCCGCTTGGTCGATCGGGTCTGCTGGTGTCGGCCGTCGGGCTCGGCTGCAACAACTTCGGCAGCCGCCTTGACGTTGCCGGAACACGCGCCGTAGTGGACGCGGCCGTCGATGCCGGCATCACCCTGTTCGACACCTCGGACACTTATGGCAACGGCGGCGGGTCTGAGAGCGCGCTCGGCGAAGTCCTTGGCTCGCGGCGCGATCAGGTCGTGCTGGCGACCAAGTTCGGGCACCAGGGCATGGACATGGGGTACGGGCCCGCGGCGGGGGCGAAGGGTGGCCGCTCCTACATCAGGCGGGCCGTCACCGAGTCGCTGCGCCGCCTGCGCACCGACCACATCGACCTGTACCAGCTGCATACGCCAGACCCGGTGACCCCGATGGAGGAGACCGTCGCGGCACTGGACGAGCTGGTGTCCGAGGGCAAGGTCAGGTACATCGGCCATTCGAACCTGTCCGGCTGGCAGCTCGCCGATGCCGCGCACCTGGCTGCACGGGACGGTCGCACCCCGTTCATATCCGCGCAGAACCACTGGTCGCTCCTCGAGCGCGGCGCTGAAGCGGAGGTCGTCCCCGCGGCCAGGCACTTCGGCCTGGGTGTGCTGCCCTTCTTCCCGCTCGCCAACGGCCTGCTGACCGGCAAGATCCGGCAGGGCCAGGCGGTGCCGTCAGGAACCAGGCTTGCCAGCCGCGCTGGCTACGTCACCGCGGCGAAGCTGGCCAACGTCGAGGCGCTGATCGCGTGGGGTCAGGCCCGCGGGGTCACGCTGCTTGAGATCGCGATCGGCGCCCTGGGCGCCCAGCCGGGCTGTTCCTCGGTGATCGCGGGCGCGATGAATCCCGAGCAGGTCAAGGCCAACGCCGCCGCGGCCGAGTGGATCCCGTCGGCCGACGAGCTGACTGAAATCGACGCCATCGTCCCCCCGCCGGCCTAACGCCAGCCTAACGCCGGCCTAACGGCGACCGACGGCTGAGGCCCGCGTCAGCCTCCCGCGACCGCGGTGCTGTAGAGCGCCGCCACGTTCGGCCCGAACATGATCGAATAGGAAACGGCGGGGGTGTCGCCGCCCTGCTCGTAGCCGCCGATGACCCCGATCACCGTGCCCTGCCCGGTCGCCGGGTTGACCGAGGCGAGGAACGGCCCGCCGCTCGTCCCGTCGGTGTAGCCGCCGCAGTCGAATTCGAGCTGGTCCGCCATCGGCTGCTTGGTCCAGTTCTGGCAGGTGATTGCCTGATTGCCCGAGTCGGGGTAGCCGATAACCTGCACGAGCTGATGGGCCGACGTACCGGTGGCGAGCGTCTCGGCCCCGGTCACGTCCTCGATCGGCACGATCGAGCCGGGCTGGCTGACCCGCAGGAAGGCGACGTCGTCGTCCGGGTTAGCCGAGGTGCTCCATGACTTGTCGACGTAGACGGCGCTGACCGTCCACACGCCGTACGGCGTCGCCCCGCTGTCGTAGCCGGGCACGAACACGATGATGCTGCTCGACAGGCTGCTCACGCAGTGCGCGGCGGTGATCACGAGGTCCCCGTGCGGGCTGTTGACCACGCTCGCCGTGCAGAAATGGTGGTTGAGCTTGCCGCCGATGGTGGAGAAAAGCGCCCCCACCGCGGGTGTCCCGGAGAAGTCCTGCCCGTTCTGGGACGGCGGCGCCGCCATCAGATGCCGTACGGCCCGCGCGACGCCGGACGCTATGTCGCCGGCCGCTCCGTTGGCGGGGGTGAACGTGACGACCACGCCCGCCGCGAGCACGGCGACGCACGCTACCTTCGTGGAAGCCCGGGAGAACCAACGTGCCCGCTCGCGCGGGCGGCTATCGCCTGCGGGGGCGCTGTCCTCGTCGCGGACGGCCGGGTGCCGCTTGCCGCGGAACCCCGCTCGCACCTGCACCTGGTCACCCGCTTCACGTGTCCGGACCATGTTGCATTCAGATGAACTTCGATACCCAATTGTGATGGACAGCTCGCGACTGTACCAGATCCGCGCGCTTGAAACTTAATCAGAAGTCGCCATGTTGAGCTGGGGATTTGCTGTGAGTCGCCGCTCGCGAGCGGTGCGTTCCCGTACCTGGGCACCACATGACCAGGCTCTGGTCACGCTGGAACGTTAATAAATCACTCTAGGTAAAGCGGGTAACTGCCGGATCACCGGGGGTCCGGACGGTCGATGTTCCAGTGCCTGCTCATCGACGCGTACCACCCCTTCTCCTGGGCCGAATGGACCGCGGGAGCCGCAAGGGCCGCAGGATCCGCGGGCGCCGCAGGATCCGCAAGCGCCGCGGTATCCGCGGGCGCCGCGGGACTCGAGGAAGCGCTGGAATCCGTCATGGGGCTGCTGCGGGGCAGCATGGTGAACCTGGTGATGGCCCGCTGCCCGCCCTCGTGGTCGCCGTACAGCAGTTCCACCGTCCACGGCTGGCAGGCCTCGATGACCTTCCGTGCCGCCTCGTACCTGGGGTCGGTCACGTCGCGGAACGCCGCCTGCCAGAACCCGATGTCGCCGCTCGGTATGTAAAGGTCGCGGGTCTGCCGCTCGAACTCCTCGACCGGCGCATGCTCGCTGTCCCGGTGCCAGTCCGGGTAGAAATGCCAGCCGCGCAGCACCGCGATCCCGCTGCCCGCGTTGCGCAGCCCCACGGCCAGGTAGACCACCCCGTCCGCCGGCCCCATCGTCCCGTCGCCGCCGCCGACCTCGCCCACCGCGCCGCCGCCCGGGACCAGGACCCATTTGCGGTCGCCGTAATTGACCTTGAGCGCCGGGTCCTCACGCCGCGACGACAGCAGCACCGGCCGCAGCCCGATGAGCAGCGACTGCTGGGCCACCCTGGCCGTCAGGTTGGCCGACCTCACCGCCGAGAACGTGGCCACCGCCAGGATCAGCGTGCCCAGCGCCGTCGCCAGGTCGGCGACCGTAGTCCAGGCGGATGCGCTCACCGCCCCGTCCCGTCAGCGCGCGCGGCGGCGCGGTAGGCGCCGGGAGTGACCCCGTAGTAGCGGCGGAACCAGCGGGTCAGATGTGCCTGGTCGGCGAACCCGGCCTCGGCCGCGGCACGTGCGGGCGAGACGCCCTGGCCGAGCAGCCGCCGCGCCGCCCGGACCCGGAGCTGGCGCTGGTAGTCGCTCGGCGCCATCCCGTAGGCCGTGGTGAAGGCCCGGTACGCCGCGTACCTGCTGCATCCGGCCGCCGCGCCGATATCGTCCGCGGTCAGCTCCGCCGCCGCGTCGGCATCGTGGATGAGCTCCCGTATCCGCGCCGCAGCCCCGGCGCCGGCGGCGTCACCCGGATCGCCGGACCCGAACCGGCCCGAGGCGTGCCGCACCAGGAGCCTGGCCGTCCCCGCAAGCCGCTCGTAGCGCTCAAGCTCGGTGGCATGCCCGGTCAGCGCGACATGCAGCCCGCGCACCGACCCGGCAAGCACCCGGTCCTCGAGCACGGGCGAGCCGAACAACGGCAGCGGCCCGGCCTCGTCGACGCCGATCAGGCCGGCGAAGAACTCGGGCCAGATGTGCACCATCCGGTAGGTGAAGCCGGCCTCGCCTGCCGCGTGCCCGTCGTGCGGGTCGTCGGGGTTGAAGGCCATCACCATGCCGGCCCGGCTCACGTGCCGCCCGCGACGGCAGCTGAACGCCTGCGCGCCGGTCTCGGTCACCCCGAACGAGTAGCTCTCGTGGCTGTGCCTGTGGTACACGTGCGCGGTGAAGTGCGCGTGCATCGCCTCCACCGGCATGCCGTCCGCGCGCCAGTACCGCGCCCAGTCCGAGACCCCGCCGCCCATCACCTCATTATCTCCGGCCGTGAACCCGCACCAGCGTTCAATAGCCGAACCCAGCACGGGGCCATGATGGGACAGCATGGAAGTCCGATTCGACACCAAGATCGCCATCGCCGTCCGCGCCGACCTCGAGCCATGGCAGAAGCTGAACGTCACCGCGTTCCTCGCCAGCGCAATCGCCGCGAGCGCAGCGGGCATCATGGGCAAGCCGTACGAGGACGGTTCCGGCAACACCTACCTGGAGCTGTTCCGCCAGCCCGTGGTGGTGTACGCGGCCGACGGCGAGACGCTCGGCCGGGCGCACCAGCGGGCACTGACCCGCGGCATGCCGATGGCGATCTACACGATGGAGATGTTCGAGACCGGCAACGACGACGACAACCGGGCGGTCGTGCGCGCCGTCCCAGCGGCCGAGCTGCGGTTTGCCGGCCTCGCGCTGCACGGTCCCCGCAACGCCGTCGACAAGGTACTCAAGGGCGTTACGCTGCATCCATGAAGGCAGCCTTGTACCGAAGCACCGGGCCCGCCCACGTCCTGCAGGTCGAGGAGGTCGAGCGGCCCGAGCCAGGTCCCGGCGAGGTCCTGGTCCGGGTGCGCGCCTCCGGCGTCAACCCCACCGACTACAAGGCCAGGGCCGGGCTCACCCCGCGCCCCATCGACGACTTCCAGATCCCCCACCAGGACGGCGCGGGCGTGATCGAGGCGGTCGGCGAGGGCGTGGACCAGGGCCGCGTCGGCCAGCGGGTGTGGCTGTGGTTCTCGGCGGCCGGGCGGCGGTGGGGGACCGCGGCGGAGTGGACCGTGGTGCCGGAGCGGCACGCCGTGCCGCTGCCCGAGGGTGCCTCGTTCGAGCTCGGAGCCTCGCTCGGCGTGCCCGCGATGACCGCTCATTACTGCCTGCTGGCCGACGGCCCGATAGCCGGCCAGACCGTGCTGGTGGCCGGCGGCGCGGGTGCCGTCGGGCACTTCGCCATCGAGCTGGCCAAACGCGCCGGGGCTCGAGTGATCACGACCGTGAGCAACGCCCAGAAGGCGGCGCTCGCCGAGAAGGCCGGCGCGGACCTGGTGGTGAACTACCGCGCGGCCGACGCCGCGGCGCAGGTGACGGCGTTCGCGCCTGCCGTCGACCGGGTGATCGAGGTCGCGCTTGGCGCCAACCTTGCCCTCGACCTGGCGGTGACCAGGTCGCGGGCGACGATCGTGACCTACGCGGCCGAAGAGGCCGACCCGGTGCTGCCGGTCAGGGCCTGCATGACCGCCAACGTCCTGCTCAGGTTCGTGCTGCTGTACGGCGTCCCGGCGGACGTCCTGGATCGGGCGGCCGCCGACATCACCGCCGCTCTTGCCGCCGGGGACCTCACCGGCCTGCCCGTGCACGGGTTCGGCCTGGCCGACATCGTCGCCGCGCACGAGGCCGCCGAGGCCGGAGCCGCCGGCAAGGTCATCGTCACGCCGTAGCTCACTGGGTCACGCGGGCGGGGACGCGCGACCCGCCAGTGCCGCTACTTCTTCGGGTAGACCCCGGTGTGGTTGGTACCGCCGAAGAACACCTGGGTCCCCAGCCTGTCCCGGCGGCCCGACCCGCTGCACCGGCGGCACGGCCGGTAGGCGTTGGTGAAGACGCCGCCGTAGTGCCTGCCCGTCATCTTGCAGGTCGGGCATTTCCGCAGCGGATGGATGCGCAACGACACCAGGTACCCGACGGCAACAATGACAATAAGTAGCAGAACCATCTGGAGCTCCCTATGTGACCCGCGTGGGAACGTCCGCTGGCCCAGACCGCCTGCCGAGGGGCCTGCTAAGGAACCGGGTACTGCGACGCCTGCGCGAGAAGACCACCGCCGTGAGCGCTGGGAGCCCTGAAGCTCACCCCCAGTACTCACTCACTAGCACAGAGTAAACCATCCTGGCTTGATATGGAAAGGATTTTGCCACGGCAGTTAACCCGAAGAGCGAGTTTTGTACTTATTTGGTTACGCTCGCTCGACTTTCCGGGCCAGCCCCGCCCGGACACCGCTCCCGATCGGCCTCCCGCCGCACCCGAACATCCCACCGCTGCCCCTTTTGTCATTATTTGCACCGAACGGGACGTGGTGCACCCGATGAGAACCCCGATGAGTCCCGAGGCGAACTCCTGCCGGTCGCCCCGGCTTCAGCGATAATCCGGGAGAATTCCGCCGAACCGCCGTCACCGGCGCGTCAGCAGCCGCCGCGGCGAGAAGTCACGACCCGAATATATTTTGAGCTCAAATGATTTGACATGGAAGTAGTGGGGAAGCAGACTGGGCGGCGTGCATGACGTAGCAGCGTCCGCGCGGCCAGAGTCGGTACTCCCTACGGAGTGCGGACCTGAGCACGGCTCCGGCCTGGACTGGGCGGACAGGATCCCCGCCGACGCGCCGCTGCACGCGCTGCTGCTCGCCGCCTCGAGGGTCATGGGCGCGTTCTACGCGGGTACGCTGGCCCAGGCCGGCCTGCGGATCAGCCCGGCCGGGCTGGGCGTGCTGCGGGTGCTGCTGGCCGCGGACGGGCTGAAGTCAAGCGACGTGGCGGCCCGCGGCTGGTCTTCGCCGGGCACGCTGACCTCCGTGGTGAACACGCTCGTCCGCGAGGGCTATGTGGAGCGGCGGCGGGATCCCGGCGACCGGCGGGTGGTCAGGCTGTACGTGACGGACCAAGGCCGGCGGATCTGCGAGGACTACTACTCGTTTGCCGGCCCGCACTGGCGCGCCGCGTTCGACTTCGTCAGCCCGCAGGACGAGCCCGTTATCCGCAAGTTCTTCACCGACATGATCGGGCATTTCAGCCAGCTGACAAGGAAGGAGCGCGGCACGTGACGCAGGCCGCCACGCTCGCGATTCGCACCGAGGATCTGCGCAAGACGTATAAGACATCCCGCGGGGACGTGCACGCCGTCCGCGGCATCGACCTGTCGGTACACTCCGGCCAGTTCTTCGGCCTGCTCGGCCCGAACGGCGCCGGCAAGTCCACCACGATCGGCATGCTGACCACGCTGGTGCTGCCCACCGGCGGCCGGGCCTGGGTGGCCGGGATGGACGTGGTGGCGGACCCGGTGGCGGTCAAGCGCAGGATCGGCGTCGTGACCCAGAACAACACGCTGGACATGCAGCTGACCGTGGCGGAGAACCTCGAGTTCCGCAGCCGGTTCTTCGGCCTCTCGCTGCGTGAGGCCTCGCGCCGCGCCAGCCAGCTGCTCGATGTGTTCGGGCTCGCGGACCGGCGCAAGGCGATGTCGACCGACCTGTCCGGCGGGCAGGCCAAGCGGCTGCTGATCGCGCGCGCCCTGGTGCACCGGCCGGACGTCCTGTTCCTCGACGAGCCGACCGCCGGGCTCGACCCGCAGACCAGGGTGAACCTGTGGGACATCCTGCGCGTGCTGCACGCCGAGGGCCAGACGATCCTGCTCACCACCCATTACATGGAAGAAGCCGAGGCGCTGTGCGAGCAGATCTCCGTGGTCGACCACGGCGAGGTGCTCGCCTCGGGCACGGTCAACGAGCTGAAGGAAGGCACCGGCGCGGAAACGGTGATCACGGTCAGGTACGAGGACACGGTCCCCGAGGACCTGGCCGCGAGGGCCGGACTGACCGATCGCCCAGGCGTCAGCAAGATCGAGGCAGAGGGCGACTACGTGCGCGTCTTCACCCACGAGCCCGAGGGGGTGCTCGGCGAGCTCGTGACCGCGGGCTCGGCCGCCGGGCTCACGGTTCGTGACGCGACCCAGCTGAAGCCGAGCCTGGAGACAGTGTTTCTCACCCTGACCGGACGGGAGTACCGAGAGTAGTGACTACCACGACCACAACTGCCCCGCCCGCGCCGGCCGAGCGCGCCGGAGCGCCCTCGGCCTCCGAGGTCGCCGCCCTGATCGCCGAGGCGCCGGTACCGCGGCCCACGCTGCCGCGGACGTTCGGCGCGATGATGGCCCGCGAGTTCCGGGTGCTGCGGCGCAACGCCGTCGCCACCTTCACCCGCGCGGTGATGCAGCCGCTGCTGTTCGTCTTCGTCTTCGCCTACGTGTTCCCGAAGATCGGCGGCGGCTTCAACCTCGGCGGCGGCGCCGCGGCGGCCGGGGCCGGCGTCAAGGGCAGCATCAATTTCGCCACCATCCTGGTGCCCGGCCTGATGGCCTCCATGCTGCTCATGCAGGGGATCATGGCCGTCACGTTCCCGCTGGTGATGGAGTTCTCCTGGCAGCGCACGATCGAGGACCGCGCGCTCGCCCCGGTGCCGATCCGGGTGCTCGCGATCCAGAAGATCGTCGCGGGCGCGGTCCAGTCGTTCCTGGGCGCCTGCATCGTGTTCCCCATCGTCCTGCTCGTGCACGCGAAGGGCCAGGCGCCGCACGTCCACGTCACCAACTGGGCCCTGTTCGTGCTCATCCTGCTGGCGGCCTCGACGCTGACGGCCTCGCTCGGCCTGCTCCTCGGCACGATCATGGACCCGCGCAAGATGCAGATGCTGTTCGCCGTCATCCTGCTGCCCGCCACGATGCTCGGCTGCGTCTACTACCCCTGGTCCGCGCTGCACCACATCCGCTGGCTGCAGATCGCGGTCCTGGTCAACCCGATGGTCTACATGTCCGAGGGTCTGCGCGCCGTGCTGACCCCCGTCCTAGGCCACATGCCGCTGTGGGCCGTCCTGCTAGCCCTCCTAGGCGGCACCG
>JASHTQ010000022.1 GCA_030040475.1 Streptosporangiaceae bacterium | reverse complement strand
CCGGCGACCAGGTGCGGGCGGTGCTGGATTTCGACGTGGTCCATCACGGATTCCGCCTCGAGGACGTCGCATACGCCGTCTCCCGCTTCTGCCCTCCGGCCGACCCGGGCGCGGCCACCGGCCCGGGCGCCCGGGCGGGCGCGGGCGCCGGCGCCGAAGCGGCGGTCTTCCTGCAGGCGTTCGACCTGACCGCGCTGGAGCGCAGGGTCCTGCCCCATTTCACGGTCGCCGTGCACGTTCGTACCGCCGCGCGATACCGGGTCCGCGAGCGGGAAGGCACCGATCCGCGCGAGGCACTGCGTACCCATGTCCGGCGGATGAGCACCCTCAGCGCGGCAGCTGGCCTGGACGTCTAGGCCCGATATTCCGGCGGCACCTTGATGTATCTGCCCGGGGTCTGCCTCCTCCGTGACGAGTGAAGGGGGAAGCAGAGGGGTTGAAATGAGCCAGCGAACCGAACCAAGCAGCTACGTCATCTCGTACCTGAACCTGCGCAGGGCGGTGGGATGGATCGCCATCTTGCTGCCGTTCGGCCTGCGCGCGGGGGTCATCGTCCTCGGCAGCCCGGCTCCGGGCTCCGTGAGCGGCTACTACTACTCGCCGATGCGCAACGTCCTGGTGGCCGCGCTGTGCGTGCTCGGCGTGTTCCTGATCTCCTACAACGGCTACGACCGGCTGGACTCGGTGATCACGAACGTGGCGGGCGTCGCGGCCATCGGGGTCGCCTTCTTCCCGACCTCGTCTCCGTCTTTCCGGCCGACCTGGGTGGGGCATGTCCATCCCATTTTCGCCGGGGTGGCCCTGACGTCGCAGGCGCTGATGGCACTGCTGTTCACCAGGACAAGCTCTGACGCCGGACACGGCTGGAAGCAGGACCTCAGCCGGATGGGGCGGGCACTGCTGTTCAGGTACACCCCGCAGCGGGCGAGGAAGATGATCAGGAACCGGATCTACTCCGCATGCGCCTGGGCGATCCTGGTCGGCGTGGCGCTGGCCCTGGCGCAGAACTTCTGGCCGGCCTCGGTCCAGCACGTGGCGCAGTGGCTGTACTGGTTCGAGACCCTGGCCATCATGTCGTTCGGCTTCTCGTGGCTGGTCAAGGGCGGCGCCTTCGTGGCGGACAAGCCCAGCGTCGCTCCCGCGGTGCAGCCGCCGCCGGTGGCGCCGGTGCTCGCCTCCCGCGAGTAACCCCGCGCCCGATCCCGGCCCGGCGTTACGGCTGGGCCGGGCTACGCGGCGATGGCGGCGCCGACGATGAGGGCGTCGAGGGCCGAGCTCTGCCGGCCCGCGTCGGCCTTGTCGAAAGGCCCCATCCAGCGCATGCCGAACTGGTCCGCGGCGTTCTTGTTGTTGTTCCACACCGAGGCCGCGTTGGCCAGCAGGAACGCGGTGTAGGCCGGCTGGTGGCTCTGCTGGTAGAAGTCGAAGAGGTTGCGGGCGAAGATGCCCTTGAACTGCACCTGGTCCCCGTCGCAGCCCGCCGCGGCCGTCTCGCACGGCTCGGCGAGGATGCCGGGGACCTTCGCCGTCTTGGGCGTGACCAGGTTGCCCACCGTCGCGTTGGCGATGGCCTCGCCCTGCTGCACGTACGCGGCGTCGCCGGTGATCTCGTACAGGGCGGCGAGCCCGCCGAGCACCACGCCCTGGTTATAGGTCCAGGTGGTGCCGCCGTTGTTGGCGCAGGCCGCGGTGAGCCCGTCGTTGATCAAGCTGTCCGGCCCGATCAGCCCGCTCGAGCTGAACCACTGCCACTCCTGCAGTGCCCAGTTCAGGTACGTCTGGTCGTTCGGCGTCCGCTGATGCAGCCGGGCCGCGAGGGTGAGGAACAGCTCGTTGACGATCGCGTTCTTGTAGTTCTTGGCCGAGTTCCACCACAGTCCGCCGCCGCAGACCGGGTCCCAGGCCGCCGCGTTGGCGGCGAAGATGGTCTGGGCCGCCTGCAGGTACCGGCTGTCCCTGGTCAGGTCGTACGCCTCGATCCAGGCCAGCGCCCACCACCCGTTGTCGTCGTAGTAGTTGTTGATGAAGTTGGCGTGCTGTTTCTGCGCGGCGGTGAACGTCGTCTGGATGGTCCCCTGGTAGGTCGTGTCCCCCGTCCACTTCGTGTACCTGATCACGGCCGTCAGCGCGTTGGCCGCGTTCCACCAGCCCGTGCTCTGCCACAGCCCGGTCGACGCGTCGTACCACTTGTGCAGCGCGCCGAGCCCCGCCGCCGCACAGGCCCGGTAATCCGGCTCAGCCATCCCGTTCCTCCCAGAAAAAACCAATTATTCCGAACGAACGGTGGTGCGTGCCCGCCGAACCCCCTTCTGCCACCGTAGCAAGCGTCCAATCGGCACCCTCCTTGGTTCCCCGATGGCCCGACTCGCGCCCCTGCGCGACTACCGGATGCGGTGCCGGTGTGGCGCTGGATGCTTGTGGTGCAGTCGGGGCACCCTGGTCGCGGCCTGAGGGTAATGAAACGGGGGTTTCACGACCTCCTATGGTGCTGGAAGCGGGGTTTCATTCCGCAGCGGCCCTTCACCGCGGCCGGGAGGGCAGGCCGGGCTAGGCGAGCTTGGCGAGTTCGGGGACGAAGTAGGCGGCGTTGATCGTGCCGAGGCCGGTAGCCAGGTTGTAGTGCGGCTCGGCGCTGTAGCCGTGAACCGTGTGGCTGCTGCCGTCCTGGCGGAAGGTCACCGAGTTGTTTCCTGAGGTGACGCGGACGAGGCCGTGCAGGTGCTCGGCCGCCATCTTGTACAGGGCCGGGTTGATCAGGCCGAGCGG
>JASHTQ010000249.1 GCA_030040475.1 Streptosporangiaceae bacterium | reverse complement strand
GCCGGTTTTTTCTTAACGTGTTGTGCCGCGCATCGGAGAGGCGTGAGCCATTGGCGCCCCCGGACGATAGAGCCCTGCACGGGGTTGCCTGTGGCCGGCGCGCGGGTAGCCGGTGCTGCCTGGCAGACTGGGCCTCGTGGCTGACCCCTACCATGGCCTGGCGGCCGACTACGACTGGATATTCGACGACGGCGCGCTGGCCGGCGGGGCCGCGATCAACCGGCCCGCGGCGGCGCGCCTGCTGCAGCGGATCGGCCCGGGCGGCGCCGTGCTCGACGCGGCCTGCGGGACCGGCATAGACGCGGCGGTTCTCGCCCGCCGGGGCTTCAGCGTGCGGGCGGCCGACGGGAGCGAGGCGATGGTCCAGGTCGCCGCGGCGCGGTTCCGGCGGGAGGGGCTGGCGATCGCGGCCCAGCGCTGCCTGTGGGCGGACCTGCCGGCCGCCATCGACGAGCGGTTCGACGTCGTGCTGTGCACCGGCAACGCGCTGGTGCACGCGGCCGGCCGGGACGCGATGGTCCAGGCGCTCACCGGGCTGCGGCGGATGGCCCGTCCCGGCGGGCACGTGGTGGTCGACTCCCGCAACTGGGAGAAGCTGCACGCCGAGCGCCGGATCGTCCAGGTCTTCGACCGGGTCCGGGTGCGCGCCGGGCGCCGGTGCGTGGTGCTGTACGCGTGGGAGGTGCCGGATCGGCTCGACCAGGAGCACATCGCCCACCTGGTGTTCCTGTTCGAGGACGGCGAGCGGACCGAGCAGCACGAATACCGGCTCTCGTTCCTCCCCTTCACGCTCGGCGAACTGCGCGAGCGGCTCGAGCTGGCGGGGTTGCGGGAAATCGACACCGACTATGCCGAGGCCGCCGACCGTTACGCCGTGATCGCGGTGGCAGCCTGATCAGTCGCGGGCCGCTTCGACGAGCTTGCGGGCCAGCTCGGCCGGGCGGGTGAACATCACCTCGTGGCTGCCCGACATCTCGACGATCTTGCAGCGGCCCAGCCGGGACGACATGCCCGGATGCCAGCTCCCCTCGGGCAGCGCCCGGTCGTCGGCCACGGCGATGTAGCTCTTGGGCGGCCCGGCACGGTAGAACTCGGCGAGATCGAGCTTGGCATCCCACGGCTGGAAGGGCTGCGGCACCAGCCGCTCCCACACCGACCTGGCGTCCTGCGGTCGCGCGTCCTGGATGAAGAGGTCGCGGAACACCTCCCAGGAGCATTCCACCGTCTGGTCGGGGCTCTCCTCGGCGGCCTTCGCGAACAATTCGGTCTGCTCGGCCGGGATATTGTCGTTGACGCTGGTGCCGTCCTGCACCACGAACGCGGTATGGAACACCAGGCGCCTCAGCCGGTCGGGTATGACCTGGGAAACCCGGCTGACCACGGAACCGCCGAAGCTGTGGCCGACGAGAACGACGTCGCGCAGGTCCCTGCTCTCGATGAAGCCCGTCACGGCCCGGACGTAATCGTCGTGAGTGATGCCTGCCCGGCTCACCCCGGGCCAGTGTCCGGGGTACGTGGGCGTATACACGGTGTGACCGAGTTCGCGCAGGCACCACGCGGTCGGCTCCCAGGCCCATCCGCCGTGCCATGATCCGTGCAAGAGCACGAACGTCTCATCCATCCTCGCTCCAGGTGGTGTCACGGGAGTGCGGTCTAGGCTCGCGGCGGCAGCGGCGGCCGGCGCTTGGAGGGCCTGGTGCGCGGGTCGGGGGGCCGCGCCGCGGGCCGCTGGCGGAGAGCTTCGAGCGCGAGGTCGGCCGCGGTCTCCAGCTGGGTGTCCCGCCCCGCCGCCCAGTCGTCTGGCGACATGATGACCTCGACATCGGGGTCGACGCCGTGGTTTTCCACGCCCCAGCCGTAGTCTTCGAACCAGAAGGCCAGCCGCGGCACGGTGATCTGCGTTCCGTCGACCAGCTCGTGCTCGAAGTCGTAACCGATGACGCCGCCCCAGGTCCTGGCGCCGACGACCGGGCCAAGCCGGAGCAGGCGGATGGCACCGGTGACGATGTCGCCGTCGGATCCCGAGCACTCGTCGGCGATGGCGACGACCGGCCCCCGCGGCGCGTCCCCGGGATAGGTGGCCGGGATCATGCCGCTCGGCACGTCCCAGGCGATCACCCTGCGGGCCAGCTTCTCCACTATGAGCTCCGAGGTGTGCCCGCCGGTATTGCCGCGCACGTCCACGATCAGCGCGTCGCGCAGCATCTCGGTTCGCAGGTCCCGGTGGAAGTCCGACCAGCCCTGGCTCATCATGTCCGGTACGTGCAGGTAGCCGATCCGGCCCTCGCCGAGCTTGTGGACCTGCGCCCGCTTCGCGCGCACCCAGTCCAGGTAGCGCAGCCTGGTATCGCTGCGCAGCGGGACAACAGGCACGCTGCGCGGACGGCTCCCGTCGGCGGGCGCGACGGTGAGTTCGACCGGCTTGCCCGCGGCGCCGATCAGCAGCGGCCCGGGTCCCTCCGGCCCGACGGGCCGGCCGTCCACCGCGAGCAGGACGTCCCCGACGGAGATCCCGGCGCCGGGCGCCGCCAGCGGCGCGCGGGCACGGGGATCGGAGGTATCCCCGCGCACCACCCTGGTCAGCCGCCAGGCGTCCCCGCTGCGCTCCATGTCCGCGCCGAGCAGCCCGGGCCCGGCCTGTTCGGCCTGCCTGGCCGCTGGCGTGCCGCCATCGGGCGGGTAGGCGTAGGCGTGCGAGGTGCCGAGCTCGCCGAAAATCTCCCAGAGCAGGTCGACGAACTCGGACCCGGTGGTGATCCGGTCCAGCAGCGGCCGGTATTCGTCAAGCACGGCGTCCCAGTCCACGTCCGCCATGTCGGGCACCCAGAAATCGGTCCGCATGATGCGGCCCGCCTCGGCGTAGGCCTGGCGCCACATCGCGGGCGGATCGAGCAGGAACCTGGCCCGGCTCCGGTCGACCTCGATCTTGTCGTCGGGATGGTCGCCGTCGTCCTCGTGCTCGGCCGGGATCACGGTGAGCTTGCCGCGGTCGCTGATGACCAGCCTGGTGCCGTCTGCGCTGGCCTCGAACCAGTCCACCTCCCCGGCCAGCTCGCACGGTTCGCGCCTGGCGAAGTCGAACCGCTCGAGCGCCGGGCGCGGCGCTTCACCGCCCGGCTGCGCGCCGCCGATACCGAGGTTGCCGGTCACCGGCCTGCGGAGCCAGGCCAGCCCGTCCCGCACCGCGCGCAGGCCGGAGTACCGCGCCTCGGGCACCGGGACCGCGACGATACGGTCTGCCATCCCCGCGGGCTGCACGAGCACCGGCGGAACGTCGGGGTCGCCTCCCGCGTCCGCCTGACTGCCCGCAGGCTCGCCGACGGGCCGCCCGCCGAGTTCGGGCGCGAAGGGCGACGGTGTGGTCGCGTCGAGGGGCAGCAGGTAAGGCCGGGCCCCGTAGGGGAACGTGAGGTCGAAGAAGTGCGCGTCGTAGATCGGGTCGAAGTCGCGCACCGACAAGAACGCGAGGTACTTGCCGTCGAGGGTGAAGACCGGCTCGGTGTCGACGAACCGGCCGTCGGTGGCGTCGAACACCTCGCCGTCGGCGATCCGCGCCAGCCGCAGCCTGCGGAGCGGGTTGGTGTTACTGCCGCCCGGGTGCTCGGCCGGCTGCGACCACGCCAGCCAGGCAGAATCCGGCGACCAGGCCAGCCCGGTCACCACCCCGTTGTCCGACGCGGAGATCTGGCGCACCTGGCCGGACCCGGCGTCGACGAGCCGCAGCCGCCCGTCCTGCGCCGCGACCGCGGCCGTCTTGCCGTCCGGCGCCGCCGCCAGCCCGGTGATGCGCCCGACCTGACCGGTCGCGATCAGCCGCGGAGAGCCTGCCGGGTCGCCGGAACCTGCCGGGTCGCCGGGGCCGACCGCCAGGCCGTCGCTGCCGGCCGCGTCGGTCGCCCAGATGACCTGGCCGCCGGTCCCCAGTACCTGCGGGAAACGCGCCCGGGCGCCGGGGACGACCGACACGGCCCGGGCCGGCCCGTCCCGGTGGGTCAGCCAGTGCACGGTTCCGCGAACCTCGATCGCGCTTGCCCGCCCGCCGCGGTCGACCGAGAGCGAGCCAATGTGCTCCTCGGCCGTGACGAGGCGCGGCGCCCGGCCGCCCGCGGGCGAGCCGAGGGCAATGTCCAGCCGGACGGGCCCGGCTGCCTGCAGGTCATCGAGCAGCCACAACTCCCCGCCACGCGCGTAGACGATCCGGCGGCCGTCGGTGCTGGCCTGGCGCGCGTACCAGCCGTCGTGATCGGTGTGCCGCCGCAGGTCGCTGCCGTCCAGCGCGCAGGAGTAGACGTTGCCTGTGCCCTCGTGGTCGCTGATGAACGCGAGCCGCCCGCCGACGATCATCGGACTGCCGAACTGGGCGGGCAGGTCCGCGAGCACTCGCCGGAACGGATCCGGAACCCGGCCGGCCGTCTGCGGCGCAGCGGCCGCTATCGCCGTTGCCGGGCCGGCCCACAGGCGTCCGGCCGTGCCGCCGCGGTAGCGCTTCCAGTTGGCCGGCTCGGAGTTGAATCGTCCCCAGGTGCCGGTGAGCAGCCCGACCGTGTCTGCGTCGTCCCCGCTCACGCCGAGCGAGAGGTCCGATACCGGGCCGAGGGGCAGCACCCGTTCCGCGCCCGGGCCGCCCGACAGCGCAGTCGTCAGCGCGCGCGCCCGGACGAAGTGCCCGAACGGCTGATTCGCCGCGCTGACCGCCAGGACCTCACCGGCCGGAGTCCAGCCGCAGACCCTGGCCCACGACGTGCCCCAGTAGGTGAGCCGGGTGCTGGTCCCGTCGGCGACGCTGGCCGTATAGACCTCCGGACTGCCGTCCCTGGCGCTGACCCAGGCCACGTGCGTGCCGTCCGGCGTCAGCCGCGGCGTCGCCGCCGCTGCCTGGTCCGTGGTGAATCGCCAGGCCCGGCCGCCCATGACGGGCGCCAGCCAGACGTCGTCGGCAGCGACGAAAACCACGAGATCGTCGGTGACATGCGGGAATCGCAGGTATCCAGGTGATGTCACAGGGGCCATAGTACGGAGTCGGCCCGTGCCTGCGGCAGGTCCGCCCGGCCCATCGTCATTGTCCGCAGGGTCCGCCCGCCGCGGGACATTCCGGCTAATCAGCAGCTACCAGCCCGGCGCCGAGTTACTACCGAGCAAATCTTGTCGGCACCTGCCGCTCGTCGTGTCCCGTGCCCCGCTCATCCGGTGCATCGGCGGGAAACTTCAGTGCTTGTCGAACGGAATGTTGGAGCGGCTTCCGTCGGCCCGGCGCGGGCTCGCGGGGCCGTGCCGCTGCGCGGGCGGCCAGGCCAATGTCTTCTCAGAGCCCGAGAAACAGCCTCCGAGCTGTGGCGCGGTGACTATCACCTGGCAGGCGCCCGGTCCGGGAGCCCGGCCGCCGCGGGGAAATCTTACCAAGTAGTAACTTCCACAAGTTAAGACCCATAGATCAGTATTTGCCGGATATTTCTAATCACGTCCTACTAAGGTTTGCAGCGCCACGTTGTTCAGCCGGAGGCTGCTGATCCGCGTGGGGTCGGCGTTGCGGCAGCTTAATAGAGTGCGTAACCAGCGAGGACATCAGCGATGGGGAACCACAGGCTGGAGAGTGCCGGATCGCACGCCGACGATGCGAGCCAGCACGCCACTGAGGCCACGGCCTCCCGTTCCGCCGGCCCGCGCGCGCTGACGTTGCGGGACTGGCCGGTGTCCACGCGGCTGAGTGCCGTGATCATCCTGGCCCTGCTGATGGGCCTGGTCTTCGGCGGGCGGCAGGTCGTCTCGGCGACCGACAGCGCGGGCGAGTTCGGCCGCGTGTCACAGTTGGCCGAACTCGGGCAGCAGGTCACCAGGCTTGTGCAGGCGCTGGAGGACGAGCGGGACCAGACGGCCGGACCCGCGCCCCTCACCCAGTCCAGCGGCCTGAACGGCGCGTACAGTGCCACGGACGCCGCGGCGGCCAAGGTCCTGTCCCTGGCTGCCGGGGTCGGCGGGTCCTTCCCCGCCAACATCCAGTCCCGCGTGGCCACCGTGGTCTCCGACATCAAAGACCTCCCTGGCCTGCGCACGACGGCCCAGGCCAGCCAGTCCGCGGTGGCGGTGATCGGCGTCTACGCCCCTGCCGTCACCGACATGATCGCCCTGGACGACCAGATCGGGCAGGGCACGTCGGACTCGATCCTGGTCAATGACGTGCAGACGCTCAACGCGCTGTCCCTGGCAAAGGACCAGGCCGCGCAGGAGCGCGCGCTGCTGTTCAACGTATTCCTCCACCGCAGCTTCGCGGATAACGAGCAGCAGGCGCTGATCACCGCCAATTCCGGAGAGCTCATCGACCTGACGGCATTCAGCACGACGGCCACGCCGGCCGAACAGGACGCGTTCGACACCACCGTGTCCGGGACACGGGCGAACGAGGAGGCCGAGAACATCGAGATCTACGTCCAGGGCGCCAGCAGCCTGGCCAGCGGCCTGGCTGCCCTGGGCATCAGCCAGGCGCAGGCGCCCACGACGTGGTATTCGGCCCAGTCGGGCACGGTCGACGGCATGCAGCAGGTCGAGCTGGACGTGGCCCAGAACATCGTGGCCCGGGCGAAGTCGTTGCAGGACGACGCGCGAAGCTCGGCCCTGTTCACCGCGATCGTGACCGCGTTCATCCTGCTCCTGGTGCTGATCCTCACCGTCGTGGTGGCCCGTTCGCTGGTCGGGCCGCTGCGCAGGCTGCGCGAGGGCGCGCTCAACATCGCCACGGTGGAACTGCCCGAACGGGTCCGGCTGCTTGGCGAGGCGGACGACCCGTCGGCAAGCCTGGAGGTGGCGCCGATCGACGTGCTGTCCGCCGACGAGATCGGCCAGGTTGCCCGGGCGTTCGACCGGGTCCACTCCGAGGCGGTTCGGCTGGCCGGCAACGAGGCCATGCTGCGGAACAGCTTCAACGCGATGTTCGTCAACCTGTCGCGGCGCAGCCAGTTGCTGATCGAGCGCATGGTGCGCGTGATCGACTCCCTCGAGCAGAACGAGGGCGACCCCGAGCGGCTGTCCAGCCTGTTCACCATGGACCACCTGGTCACCCGCATGCGCCGCAACTCGGAGAACCTGCTCCTGCTGGCCGGGCACGAAAGCGCGCGCAAGCGGAGCGAGCCGGTGTCGCTGGCCGATGTCGCCCGCGCCGCAACCTCGGAGATCGAGCAGTACAGCCGGGTGGCGCTGAAGATCCAGCCGGGCATCGCGGTCACCGGGCAGGCGGTATCCGACGTGGTGCACTTGCTGGCCGAGGTGATCGAGAACGCGACGATGTTCTCCGCCGACGACACTCGGGTGCACGTATCCGCGCAGGAACTGCCCAGCGGCGGCGTGCTGATCGAGGTCAGCGACAGCGGGGTCGGCATCCCCGAGGCCCGGCTGGCGGAGATGAACTGGCGGCTGGACAACCCGCCGGTCATAGACGTGTCGGTCGCCAGGCACATGGGCCTGTTCGCCGTCGCCCGGCTGGCCGAGCGGCACGGGGTGCGAGTCCGGCTGCGCCCGCGCTCCCCGCACGGCCTGACCGCGCTGGTCTGGCTGCCGGACAACGTCACCGAGCCGGAGGCCGGGCTGTACGGTGCGCGGCCCCGGGCGTTCGCGGTCCAGGTCGGCCTCCAGGCCCGCCTCCAGATCGGCGTCCAGGCCCGCCTCCAGGCTCGCGGGAAGGACGGCATGCTAATCGGCCCGGTCCCGGATGCCTGGGCCGCGAGCTACCGGCGCGATGCGATTCTGCCCGGCCATGTCGGCACCGGCCCGGGCCAGCCCGGGCCGGCTGCCGCCAGCGTGGTGAGGTCGGAGTGGTTCCGCGGCCGCCTGTCGCCGGATGCGGATCCCACCGGCCCGCAGCCGGCCCTGCTGCGCGACGGGCTCGGCCCCGCTTTCCCCGCATCCGGGACCGACGGGTGGGCGGTCGGCAAGCACGCCGCCCAGATCATCGCGGAGCCGGTTCGCGGCGAGGTCACCGCCGCCGGGCTGCCCACCCGGGTTCCGCGGGCGAACTTCATCCCGGGTTCTGCGGGCGGCCGCACGGCCGGCAGCGGAGTCGCGGGCCGACCGGGATTCGGGTACGACGCGCAGGCCGAGGCCGCGCCGCGATCGCCGTGGTCGCCTGAGGTGGCCCGCGACCAACTCGGCGGGTTCCAGCGCGGGGCACGGCGCGCCACCGGCCAGACCGATTCATCCCAGAGGGAGCCGAATAGGTGAGTCACGCAAACCAGCAGGACCTGAACTGGCTAGTCACCAAATTCGCCGCGCGGGTCGCGGATGTCGCGCACGCGGCCGTGGTGTCCGCGGACGGCGTGCCGCTGGCGCTCTCGGAAAGCATCCCCGTCGACTTCGTCGGCCAGCTCGCCGCCATCACCTCGGGGCTGACCAGCCTGATGCAGGGTGCCGCGCGGCTCTTCGACGCCGGCCAGGCCACCCGGGCCCTGGTGGCGATGGAAGGCGGGCTGATGTTCGTCACGGCCATCAGCAACGGCTCGAGCCTGGCCGTGCTTGCCGCCCCTGAGTGTGACACGGACCTGGTGATCTACGAGATGACGCTGCTGGTCGAGGCGGTCGCCGATGTGCTCACCCCCGCCAGCCGCGCCTTGCAGGAGGGCTGATCGGGGCCAGTCCAGGCTGAGCTCCCCGGCCCACGGTGTCGCATCCTCCGGACGGCATCGACTTCTCGGTAAGCACGATCGGGACGCCAATCTGGCGAATAACTTGACAACAATCAAAGGAACGATATGGGAATGGCTAGTTTCCGTCACAGGTTCCTGCTGGTCACGGTCGGGATGGCAGTCGCGCTTGGCGCGGCGGCGTGCAGCTCGGCCGGTTCGTCGAGCACCTCATCAGGCGGGACGACGGCGGCCGGAGGCTCGGGCCAGTGCTCGAACATCCCGCCGGGGCCGATCAAGATCGCGAACATCGAGCCGCTGAGCGGGCCGACCGCATCCTCGGGAGTGCTGACCGAGATCGAGTCCACCATCGAAGTCGACTACTTCAACGCGCATGACAGCGTGTGCGGGCACCAGTTCGCGCTGTCGAACTACAACGACAAGGGGGACCCGGCGACGTCGCTGGACATCGCCCGCCAGCTCGTCTCGCAGGGCAACGTGATCATCGTCAACGACTCGTTCTCCTCGGCGCAGAACCAGATCCAGCCGTACTTCATGCAGCAGCACACGCTGGTGGTCAACGGGGACGGCGCCTACGCCCTGTTCAACGCCAAGCAGAATCCGACCGCGTTCAGCACCGGCCCGTCCAACGCGCAGTACGCCCAGCTGATGGTGAACTGGGC
>JASHTQ010000021.1 GCA_030040475.1 Streptosporangiaceae bacterium | reverse complement strand
CACCCCGCTGCGGTAGGCTGCCGCTGACCGTCACTCCGGCCAGAGGGAGCGGACATGCAAGCCGACATCAAGGGCACCACGATGCCCGTCCTCGAAGTCACCCTGGAGCAGGGCGAGGCGGTCGTCTCCACGCACGGCGAGCTTTCCTGGATGACTCCGAACGTCCAGCTGAACCAGCACATGAGCACGGGCGGCGGCCAGGGCGGTGGCGGTGGGTTCATGTCCGGCCTGAAGCGCGTGATGGGCGGCGGCGGGCTGTTTGTCACCAGCTACGAGGCGGTCTCCGGACCCGGCATGATCACCTTCGCCGCCAAGCTGCCGGGCCACATCATGCCCACCGACATCGCCCCCGGCCAGGCGTTCTACGTGCACAGGCACGGCTGGCTGTGCGGCACCCCCGGCATCACCCCCAGCATCGGCCTGCAGCAGACCTTCCGCGGCGGCATGTGGGGCGGCGACGGCTTCCTGCTGCAGAAGCTCGAGGGCCAGGGCCGCGCCTGGATCGAGCTGTCCGGCGAGATGGTGCACTACACGCTGGCCCCTGGCCAGACGCTGATGGTGCACCCGGGGCACGTGGGCATGTTCGAGGGCAGCGTGCAGTTCACCGTCACCCGGCTGCCCGGCATCGCGAACATGGCGTTCGGCGACGACGGCTTCCACCTGGTGGCGCTGACCGGCCCCGGCCAGGTCTGGCTGCAGTCGATGCCGCTGCCCATCCTGGCCCACGCCCTCGACCCGTACCTGTCCCACCAGGGCGCTCCGCAGGCGGCCGAGGGCGGCGCCATCGGTGGCATCATCGGCAACATTATGCGCGGACAGTAATCGGGCGCTGCTGCCTCCTTTTATTCAGAACGAGCCGTGGTATCACCGACGGTCAATAACTTTGGTCTGCGGTGAACTCGCTAGTTCGTTCCTTTCACTACGGCACCGTAAATGTGACTCTGCGTAAGTTCGCCGATATACCTAACCCGGAGGATAGGTAATTATTACCCCGTTACCCATTGCATTTGATACAGCACATACGGTTACACTACAAATGGTAGCGAAACAACTTCGCTCCGTGTTTGAAGGCGGCGCCCCGCCGCCGGATCGTGTCAATGGGCGGGGCGCCGCCGCAGGCCAGAATCCGTATTTGAGGTGTGTGCCGTGGCCAGCAACTATCCCTACGAAGGGCGACCAACTTCGGATGCCGAGGGGGAACACTCCCGGCTTCCGATCCGAACGGCCGGTGCCACCCGCCCGGCACACACCGAGGCCCGAGCCGAACTCCGCGACCGCGAGACCTACTACGCAGAGCTACGTCACGCCGTTGACCGGCAGGGCCGCCCTGCCGACGAGGACTCCCGTGACGACAACTGGACCAGGGACGAGATGGCTACCCGCACCGCCGACACCTGGACCTGAGACCGCCGGCGGCGACGACCCGGATCTCCTCCGGCGCTCGGGCGTCCGGGTCCGCCGCCGGCTCTGCTAGCCCAGAGCAGAGCTCTGCAGCCACCCCAGGGCAGAGCTCTACAGCCGCCAGAAATCGAAACGATCGCGCCCGGCGCGAAATCCCGCGGCCTCGACCACATCGACCGCCAGCTTGAACCTGTCGCCCACGCGCCAGGGCTGGTGCGCGTCGCTGCCGAACGACACCGCCCGGCCCCCGGCCTCCCGCCACCAGCGGACCAGCCCCACGGAAGCCAGCGGGCTCTTGGTGTTCACCTCGAGCACCCGCCCGCCGGCGGCCAGGGCGCGCAGCACCGCCCGGTACTCGGCCTCGAAGGCGGTCTCGTCGTAGGCACCCGCCCGGTACGGCCACATCCGCCGCGGGAAGTCGATGTGCGCGAGCACCTCGAACACCCCGCTGCCCTCTATGAGCCGCAGCAGCTCGGCGAAGTACCTGCGCATCACCTCGTCGGCGGGCATCCGCCCGAACAGCTGGTCGGCCGCCGTCAGCCGCCCCTCGAACGGGAGCGCGTGCAGCGACCCGAGCACCCGGCTGAAGCTTCCCGAGGCCAGCACCGTGGCCGCGCTCGCGCCCCACAGGTGCGCCTCGCCGATCTCGACGCCGGACAGTATCCGCAGGTCCGGATAGCGCCGACGGCACTCATCGACCCCTTCGAGGTAGCCGGGCACGTCCAGCACCCGCATCCTGGAGTACGGGCGCGGGGACAGGCCCTCGACGGCGATCTGGTCGCCGTCGATCGAGGTGGTGAAGTCCAGGTGGTCGGTGAACGCGACCGCGGGGATGCCCGCCGCGAGCGCCTGCTCGCAGCTGAGCGCCATCGACGCCTCGGCGGGCGCGTCCCATGACCACTGCGTGTGCACGTGGTTGTCGGAGGGCAGGCAGATGTCGTCTAGCACGTCGGCAGCGTGGTTGTCGGCAGCGTGGTTGTCGGCAGCGTCATTTCGGCGGGCGGCACGCTTGCCATTGTCTCATGCGCCCTACCAGCCCGGTTGGCGCGGCTTGGCCGAGGTGATGACGTAGACCTCACCGGAACCGGCGTCAGGCGCCTGCGGCTGCGCCGTAGGCACCGGATCGGGAGAGGCGTCCGCGGGCTCCAGGGTCTCGGCCGGCTCCTCGCCGTCCTGCCGGCGCTTCTTCGCGGCCTCGGCGGTGATCGTGTCGGCCAGCTTCTGCCATCGTTCCTCCCACTCGGCCACGTTGCCCCCGCAGGCCCGGACGAAGGCCACCGCGACCGGCAGGGTAGGCAGCCGCAGCCCGCCCGCCGCCGACGCGAGCGTCTTCATCGTGAAGTGCGAGGTCTCGGCCATCTCGGGATACTCGAGTTCGGCCTTGGCCCGCAGTGCCCGCAGGTCCCGCGCGAACGACTCGAGCCCGTCCGGCGCGATGCTGGCCACCGGCTGCGCCGTCCCCAGCGGTCGCGTGTCAGGCAGGGCCGCCTCCCGCTGCCGGATCACCGGCCCGCCGGCCTCCGCCCCCTCGCCGCCATCGAGCCGCCCCGCCCGAGACCGCTCCTGAACAGGCGGAACCCCCCCTGGATACCCCCGAGCCCCCCCGCCGACGCCACCCCCCGACGCCGCCCCCTGCCCCCCGAGCGGCCCCTGCCCCCCGAGCGGCCCCTGCCCCCCGAGCGGCCCCTGCCCCCCGAGCGGCCCCTGCGGCCCTAGTGGTCCCTGGCCGCCCAGCGGCCCCTGCGATCCGATCCCGGGCTCTGCCCCCGGTCCCTGCCGACCCCAGCCCTCACCGCCCTGCCTATTCCATCCGCCCGGATCCGTATCCGCCTGCTGGCTCCATCCACTGACGCGCTGGTCCGGCCGGCTCCACCCGCCGGCCTGCGGGTCAGCGTCCCCGGCCTGGCGCTCCCAGCCCTGACCACGCGAACCCGGATCTGGCGCGCCACCCTGCCGGTTCCACCCGCCGGCCTGCGGGTCCGCCGCCTGCCGTCCCCAGCCCTCGCCACGCTGGTCCTGCGGACCCCATCCCGCGGCATGCGGGTCCGCGTTCCAGTCCTCGCCCGGCGGCCTCTGAGCCGCGCCCGGCCGGTTCCACCCGTCGGCGCCGGGCGGCTGCCGATTCCGGCCGACGTACGGATCCGGCGCCGGGGAGTCCCAGCCGCCGCCGTACGGATCAGGGGCGCGGCGGTTCCAGCCGCCGTAGGGATCCGGCGCGGGCGCCTGCCCTCCCGGACCTGCCGCCTGCGCCCGGTACATGCGGTACGCCGCCGGAGGGATGCGCCTGCCGTTAGGCAGCCGGTAATGGTAGCCAGGCGCCTGCCCGCCAAAAGGCCCGCCGCCACCTTGAACTCCGCCGCCCGGACCTCCGCCCGCACCGCCGCCGCCCGGACCTCCGCCGCCTTGAACTCCGCCGGTCCCTACGCCTCCCTGGCCGCCGCCTGGAACTCCCCCCGGGCCGCCGCCGGTGGGCATACCGCCGCCCGCAGGCCCGCCGCCCGCAGGTCCGCCGCCAGCGGCGCCGCTACCCGGCGCCCCGCCGTACGACCCGCCCTCGTTCGAAGTGCCCGGACCCGCCCGGCCGACGTTGTACCCGTCAGCCGGCCAGGGGCCGTGCGCTGCCGCGCCGGGCGTCGGCCCGCCGTTGGCCGGCCAGGTGCCGCCGGGAGGCCCGCCGCCCGGCGGGACCTGGCCCGACGGCGGAAAGCGTCCCGGCTGCCGCAGCCGTGGGCCGGGTTGGCGAAGCCGCTGACGCCGTGACGGCATCTCGCCGGGCCGTCGAAGCAGCAGGCCGTAGTCGTCTTCGCCCTCGCCGTCCCCTAGTTCTGGCACGGTATCCGGATAGCCTTCGGCGCCTGGGTAGGGCCGGTCGACGGGGCCGCCGGGCACGGGCCGGCCGCTGCCCGGGGTCGGCCGCCTGGGCAGGTCAT
This sequence comes from Streptosporangiaceae bacterium, assembly GCA_030040475.1. The sequence goes on along the minus strand of JASHTQ010000021.1, from coordinate 11,698 downwards.
ACGCGTCGCGACCGGGACCGGTCTCGCCACGTTCCACCAGGTACCTCCGGGACTTAGGGCCCAGTCGCGCCGCGGGGGACAACCGCCCTTATCTGACGAGTGTAGGTCGGTGGAAATCCCCTGTAGGACCTAGACGGCCAATTGTCATTGATTGTACAGATTTATGAATCTTTCGACGCTGAAAGTCATCTATTAGTGCTTATAGCCCCTTCTCCTCGGCGGCGTGATGCGAACGATGCCCGGCGGGGATACTCTCGGTGTAGGAACACTCTCGCGGAGCGGCCATGGGGTCCTGGATCGTCTGGCTTATCGTGGCAGCCGTGCTCGGCGTCGCCGAACTCCTCACCACGACGCTGGCCTTTGGCCTCATCGCGGTCGCCGCGGTGGTCGCCGCGGTGGTGGGAGCGTTTCACATTGACCTGCCTTTGCAGCTCGCTGCGTTCGTCGTCGCGGCCGGTGCCGGGCTCGTCTTCATCCGCCCGATCGCGCTGCGCCACCTCAAGCAGCCACCGCCGCTACGCACGGGAACCGCCGCCCTCGTCGGCCGCTCTGCGATCGTCCTTGAAGAGGTCACCGAGCATAGCGGACGGGTGCGCATCGGTGGTGAGGACTGGTCTGCTCGTCCCTACGACGACTCGCTGGTGATCCCGGTCGACACCAAGGTCGACGTCATGCAGATTTCAGGGGCCACCGCCCTCGTCTATCCACGGGAGTAGCCATGCTATTGGCGGAACTCATCATCGCGGCCGTGGTCGTACTGTTCGCGGTCATCACGGTGCTGCGTTCGGTCCGGATCGTGCCGCAGGCGCGGGCACGCAACGTGGAGCGGTTCGGCCGTTACCGCAAGACCCTAGAGCCCGGTATGAACTTCATCATCCCGTTCATCGACCGGGTCAAGCCGCTGATCGACCTGCGCGAGCAGGTCGTCTCGTTCCGCGGTCAGCCGGTGATCACCGAGGATAACCTGGTCGTGCTCATCGACACCGTGCTGTTCTTCCAGGTAACCGACCCGCGGGCCGCCGACTACGAGATCGTCGACTACATCCAGGCGATCGAGCAGATCACCGCGACGATGCTGCGCAGCGTGATCGGGTCGATGGACCTGGAGCAATCGCTGACGTCGCGTGACAAGATCAATAACATGCTGCGCGGCGTTCTCGACGACGCGTCAGGCAAGTGGGGCATCCGGGTGACCAGGGTGGAGATCAAGGCCATCGACCCGCCGCAGTCCGTCAAGGACGCGATGGAGAAGCAGATGCGGGCCGAGCGGGAGAAGCGCGCCGCGATCCTGACTGCCGAGGGCGTCAGGCAGGCCAAGATCCTCACCGCGGAAGGCGAGAAGCAAGGCGCGATCCTGACCGCCGAAGGCGCCAAGCAAAGCGCGATCTTGCGGGCCGAAGGCCAGGCCCAGGCCATCGCCACCGTCTTCCAGGCGGTGCACGACAACGACCCGGACCCCAAGCTGCTTGCCTACCAGTACCTGCAGACGCTGCCTCAGATCGCCCAGGGTGCGGGCAGCACCTTCTGGGTCATCCCGAGCGAGGTGACAACCGCCCTGAGGGCCTTCACCAGCGCCTTCGACGGCACGGGCGGCGGCGCGCCGCAGAGCGCGCCCAGGCGTGAGCCGGCCGGCGAGACGTCGGCCATCGGTACCACGGCAGACCAGACGCCAGCCATTGGCCCAGGCGCCGCGCCCGCCACCGGGGAGATGCCGACGATCGGTGCCGTGCCCGCCGCGGTTACCGACGCAGTCAACGCGATGCTCGCAGCCACGATCCCTGCCGCCGAAATCGCCGACCCACTGGGCCAGGGCGAAACGTCCGCCGCCAACGGCAGCGAGGCCGCCCCTATTTGAACAGGAGTACCAGCCCGCTGCCGATAAGCGCGGCGACGACGATGATCACAAGCAGCCGCAGCGAGTAAAGCCGATCCGCGGGACGCTCCTTAGCTTGCGGAGCTGCCGCCTGCAGCGGTACCGACCCCACCTGGGGCTCCGCTCTTACCTGTGCATGCCCCAGGACCTCGGGGATGGCGGGCACCTCGGCCCAGCCCAGTTCGCCGCTGGCTGCCTCCGGCGGCGATGCTTGTGTGCCCGGCGACCACGGTTCTAGCTCGGTTTGTTGAAGACCCGGCCACGCGGACTCGCCGCCTTGCTGATCCGCAACCAGCTCGCTGTCGTGCGGCCACGACCCGGCGAACTGGCTCTCCTGGTCGACCGCGTCGAAGGACCCGTTTCGCTGCTGCGTCTCGTGATTCCCATTGGCCAAGGCCTGGTCCACCGCCGTGTCCCAGCCCGGGTTAGCCGTCCAGCCCGCTGCGGCGCCATCCGTGGCAGCCGTCCAGGCCGCTGCGGCGCCATCCGTGGCAGCTGTCCACCCTGCCGCGGCATCCTCAGCGTCGTTCAAGCCCGGGCCCGCGTCTATGGTGTCCCATCCCGCTGGGGGATCCGCGGTCTCCAACGCCTTGGCGTCCCAGCCCGCGGGCGCCTCCGCGGTGTCCCATCCCGTCGAGCGGGCATCCGCGAAGCTCCAGGCCGTGCTGTCAGAACCCGTGTCGCGTGCCGCCGCCGCGGCGATTCCGGGAGTAGCGGTCGGTCCAGAAGGCCGGGAACCGCTCCCCCTGAGCGCGGCCTTGATCCGCTCCGGGTCGTATGCATCTGGCGGCACCACGCCGACCCCGGCACGGGCTCCGGCGACCGCGGCGGGGCTGGCCCCGGCGGACCTCACCGGCAGGCCGGGATCGCCGGCCGCCTCATTCGCCACCCGGCGCCACCGCTCTTCCCACTCAAGGACGTCCCCTTCGCAGGCGCGGACGTAGGCGGCGAGAATGGGCAAGGTCGGCAGGTAAGGACCGTTCTCCGCTTCCTTGAGGATGTCGCTGGGGTAATGAGCCCTGGCCGCGAGTTCGTCGTACCCAATAGCGGCCCCATCGCGCAGCGCGCGGAGATCGGCAAGGAATCGCGCCTGATCGTCGCCTGGTCCGGCCGACCTCATTCCCCGGGGTTGCAACTGGGCACCTTCCCGCTGGATACGCATGGCTTAGGCACGACCCTGCGCCCGCGCCTCATCTCCTGGGATTACGGGGCAGGGTACCGCGCCAACAGCCCCGACGTAGCTCATACCGCGCATTTCATACCAAGTGTCTCTCGCCGGGCGCGGAACCGGGCGCGAATCGCGCATCTCACCCGATCTTGTCTATCACGCTCCGTTCCCCGGCACTTGGAGTGCCCCGCCAAACCTCCCGGCATCATCTGCCACTCAGCCTCCACCACAGGCATGGGCTGACCGATCGGCGTGGGCACTGGCTGCGTCATCGCCTGCCGAGACACTATTCGGCGCTGTTTGGCGGGCTGTGGCTCCTGAAGACCTTGGTACCGTCAGGGCTACGTGCAGTAGTGGTGCCATCAGGGTTGAGGGTGACGGTCCAGCCGAGCCGGTGAATCATGATCTGGTGGTGGTAGGTGCAGTAAAGGCCACAATCTCGCACGCTGGTCTTGCCGCCGTTGGCCCTGTGGACCAGGTGATGCACCTCGCAAGCCGACGCGGGCTGGTCGCACTTTCCGGCCCACTGGCAGTGCTGATCGCGGAGGATCACCGCGGTCCGGATCGCGGCCGGGATGGTCGAGCTGTGGCCGATGTCGAGGGGCAGGCTGGGACCGGCCAGCCGGGCTCCGAGCTGTCGGCGACGCAGGTAGGAGGCCAGGCCGCCCGGGCCAGAGAGCAGGTCGACAGCCTTGCCTATGATCGCCTGGCGGATCGCGTCCAGGAGCGCCTCGCGGTCCGGGCCGCTCGGCAGCAGGGACTCCGTCAGGACCTCGGGTTCGGCTGGCGCGGGACCCGGCTGGTCGGCGTCGCCCTTCTCGAGTTGGTGCTGCTCGAGTTGGCGCAGTTCAACACAGAGCCAGACGAGGTCGTCGAGGGCGGCGGGGTCGATGTCGCCGGTGACGACCGGGACCAGGATGGCGTCACAGGCCACGGCCTGGGCGGCGCGGCCCTCCAGCCACGCGCCGCCGTCGCTGCCGGTCACCGATGCCGCCGCCCGGTGCACCGCCCATCGGGCCGCCGCTGCGGCGATCCACTCGCCCTGCAGCACTGACCCGCCGTCCATCGCGCACAGCTCGGCGAGGGTCATGTGCACGAGGGCCTTAACAGGGCTGCCGGCCCGGTCCGGCAGCAGATCCCCCGCCAGGAGCCGTTTCATCGCCTCGGCGAGCGCGTCGTGGTAGCGCTCTGGCTTGCTGCGGGTGTCGCCGGCCCCGGCCGGCTTGGCCAGCGCGTCCAGCACCGCGCCGACCATCGCGGCGCAGTCCGCGGTCAGGTCGCCGTGCAGGACTCCGGCACCGTCCAGGGTGGTGGCCAGCCGCAGCGCCCGGTCTGGGGACGTCGGGTCCGGCGGGCCGTCCGGGAGGGACCGCTGGTACATCTCGGTGGCCAGGCCGACCAGGTCGTCCAGGGTGCCGCCGTGCAGCTTGGTCCACACCAGCAGCGCGTCGGCCTCGTCGACCTTGTCCGGCGGGAGCTTTCCGGTGATGTCGCACAGCGCCCGCGCCCACGACTCGGAGAGGATCCCGCCGGCCATCGCCTGGCGGATCTTGGGATGCTCCTGAGCGCGGCGGGACCAGGCAGTGTGCGCGAACGCGGCGGCGCGGGTGATGTCGCCCTGGTGGATCAGCCAGGACCGGGGGCTGTACTCCCCGTCCTCGCAGTAGCCCTGCGCGGCGGTGAACGCGCCCAGCACCGCCGCGTGCGCCGCGGTGCCCATGGCATGGAACTGTTCCAGGGTCTTCAGGATCCGGGCCTGCTCGGCGGCGAGCATGGCGGTGGGGTCGGCGGCGTTGAGGTACCTCAGGCCGGTCAGGACCATGTCCAGCGCGTCGGAAGTGCCGGCGGGCGGCGGGAGAGCGGCGCTGGCCATGATCACCTCCGGTGGGCTGGGTGCGGGCAGGTTGTCCCTTCTGACCACTGTGGCGAGCATCCGTGCCTGGCGCGGATGCCACCGTTCGTTCTGATAAAAATTATCTTTTGATCTTTTGTTCGAGTATATCCGACGCTGCCGACATTCTTCGAACGACACGCCGCGCGACCGTCTGACACGAGGAAGCGCATACTTTCCCCGAACACGCACAACCGCAACCCGAGACGCACCCGGCAAACGCGCCTCGCCAGTCGCGCGGGCCTCAGATCCTGATGGCTCGGATCCTGATGGCTCAGATTCTGATGGCAAGGCCGATCGTGAACGCCACCCCGAACGCCAGCTGGAGCCGTCCCGTCTGCGCCAGCGCCTTGATCAGGGCCGGACCGGACGCGCCCGCCCGCACCGACCGGACCGGCATCCGCGCGAGCGGCAGCGCGAGGGCGACGATCAGGGCGAACGGCCGGAAGATGGCGATCAGCGCCGCCACGCAGAAGGGCAGCAGCAGGGTCAGCACGTAGGCGGTTCGGCTGCGGGCGTCGCCGAGCATGACCGCGAGCGTCCGCTTGCCCGCCGTCAGGTCGGTGCGGATGTCGCGCAGGTTGTTGACCATCAGCAGGGCGCACGCCAGCAGCCCGGCCGGCACCGACGCGGCAAGGCCGAGCCAGCTCAACTCCCTCATCTGAACGTACGCCGTGCCCGCCACCGCGACGACGCCGAAGAAGAGGAACACGAACACCTCGCCGAGCCCGCGGTACCCGTAGGGCCGCGGGCCGCCGGTGTAGAACCACGCGGCGGCGACGCAGGCCGCGCCCACCGCAACCAGCCACCACGACGTCACAATAGCCAGCGCCAGCCCGGCCAGGCCCGCCACCGCAAAGCAGCCGAACGCAGCCGCCAGCACCTGCCGCGGCGGCGCGAGCCCGGCGGCGACCAGCCGGACCGGCCCAACCCGCTTGGCGTCGGAGCCCCGCACGCCGTCGCTGAAGTCGTTGGCGTAGTTGACCCCGACCTGCAGCGCGAGCGCGACGACGAGCGCGAGCACGGCGCGCCACCAGACGAAACGACCGTAACCGAAGGCCACGCCCGAACCGATCAGTACCGGCACCACCGCCGCGGGGAGCGTCCTCGGACGTGTCCCGGCCAGCCATTCCCGAGCATCAGCCACCCCCAGATTTTACCGGCTGGCGCATCACTCGCTGATAGCCGTGTGCAGGCGCACCACGGGAACGCCCGCGCCGAGGTCCAGCTCGGCGCGCGCGCCGTCGGCGGCCCAGCCGGCCGCCTCGAGGAAGCCGCGCAGTACCGGGTCCGCCTCGAGCACCCAGGTGTCCACGGTGTGGAAGCCGTCCTTGGCCAGCGTGTCGGCGACCGCGTGCAGCAGCCTGCTGCCGTGCCCGCGCCCGGTCAGTTCCGGCAGCACCCGCAGTTCGTACAGACCGGCGTCGGTGCCGGGCCACCGGTCGGCGTCCGTGGCCGGGCCGACGGACGCGAATCCGGCCACGGCGCGATCCGCCGAGACCGCGACGAGCACCCGGTGCCTGCCGGTCGGCGGGTTCGTGACCGCGTCCCGCCAGCGATCGCGAAACAGGCCCTGCGCCTCGTCGCCGGTCAGCTCCTCGAGCAACGCCGGGGGCACCACGCCGGCGTAGCCGCACCGCCAGCTCGCCACCTGGACCCGCGCCAGGTCCGATGCATCGCCCGCCCGCGCCGGACGGACAAAACCCGCGGCGTCCGGGCTCACTGCTCCGAGCTCACTGCTCCGGGCGCGCGATCAGCGTGATGTCGCGGGCCGCGCCGGTGGCGGCCGACGTCGCCATCGCGGCGTAGACCTGCAGCGCCGCGCTGATCGGCCGCTGCCTGTCCGCGGGCCGGTAGGAGCCGAGCGAGGCCAGCAGCGCGTCCCGGCGGGCGGCAAGCGAAGCCTCGGGCACGTCCAGCCGCAGCTCGCGGCCCGGGATGTCGATCACCACCGTGTCGCCGTCCTCGGCCAGCGCGATCGTTCCGCCCGCCGCCGCCTCGGGGGCGACGTGGCAGACCGACACGCCCGACGTCCCGCCGGAGAACCGCCCGTCGGTGATCAGCGCGCACGCCCGGCCGAGGCCCTTGCCCTTGAGGAAGCTCGTCGGGTAGAGCATCTCCTGCATGCCCGGCCCGCCGCGCGGGCCCTCGTAGCGGATGACGACCACGTCGCCGGCCTTGACGGCGCCGCTGAGGATGCCCGCGACCGCGTCCTCCTGGCTCTCGAACACCACCGCAGGCCCGGAGAACTGCCACAGCTCTTCTGGCACGCCGGCGGTCTTGATGATCGCGCCGTCGGGGGCGAGGTTGCCGTAGAGCACGGCGAGCCCGCCGTCGGCGGTGTAGGCGTGCGGAACGTCCCGGATGCACCCGGCGGCCCGATCCGTGTCCAGCGTGTCCCAGCGCGCCGACTGCGAGTACGGTCTCGTGGTCCGCACGCCGCCGGGCGCGCCGTGGTACAGCTCGACGGCCTCCGCGCTGACCGTGGGTGAACCCAGGTCCCACGCGTCGAGGAACTCGCGCAACGACGCGCTGTGCACCGGGCGCACGCCCCTGTTGAGCAGCCCCGCGCGGTCGAGCTCGCCGAGGATCGACGGGATGCCGCCGGCCCGGTGCACGTCCTCGAGGTGGTAGGCGCTGCTCGGCGCGACCTTGCACAGGCACGGCACCCGGCGGGAGAGCTCGTCGATCTCCTTGAGCCCGAAGTTGACCCCCGCCTCGTGCGCGGCCGCGAGCAGGTGCAGGATCGTGTTCGTCGACCCGCCCATCGCCACGTCAAGCGCCATCGCGTTCTCGAACGCGTCACGGCTCGCGATCGAGCGCGGCAGCACCGACTCGTCGCCGTCGGCGTAATAGGCACGGGTGATCTCCGCGATCAGCCGCCCGGCCCGCTCGAACAGGCCGCGCCGCCCGGTGTGCGTGGCCAGCGTGCTCCCGTTGCCCGGCAGCGCCAGGCCGATCGCCTCGGTCAGGCAGTTCATCGAGTTGGCCGTGAACATGCCCGAGCACGAGCCGCAGGTCGGGCAGGCGGATTCCTCCATCGCCAGCAGCTGCTCGTCGGACACCGACGGGTCCGCCGACGCGACCATCGAGTCGATCAGGTCGAGCTTTCGTCCGGGCGCCAGGCCCGCCAGCCCGGCGGGCGCGCCCGCCTCCATCGGCCCGCCGGAGACGAACACGGTGGGGATGTTCAGCCGCATGGTCGCGATCAGCATGCCCGGCGTGATCTTGTCGCAGTTCGAGATGCAGATCATGGCGTCGGCGCAGTGCGCGTTCACCATGAACTCCACCGAGTCGGCGATCAGCTCCCGGCTGGGCAGCGAGTACAGCATCCCGCCGTGGCCCATGGCGATGCCGTCGTCCACCGCGATCGTGTTGAACTCGCGCGGCACCGCCCCCGCCGCGCGGACGGCGTCGGCCACCACCTGGCCGACCTCGCGCAGGTGCACGTGCCCGGGGACGAACTCGGTGAAGCTGTTCGCCACGGCGATGATCGGCTTGCCGATGTCCTCCCTGGCTACTCCGGTGGCGCGGAGCAGGGCGCGGGCGCCCGCCATGTTCCTACCGTGGGTAACCGTACGAGACCGAAGCGGCGGCATATAGATCTCCCCCAACATCAGGAGCGGAAATGACAGAGCACCCAGCCTACCGGTGCCGCCCGTCACCCGTTCCGCAAAGCCCGCCAACCAGCCCGCCAACCAGCCCGAGAGCTAGCCGGGGTCCGGAGTCGCGAACGCCGCGCCCGCGGCCTTGAAGATCCGCTCCGCCTCGCTGTCGCTCAGCAGCCGCACGTCGCCTTCGCGCGCCCGGCGCCGCAGGTACTTGCGCAGCCGCGGGCCGCTGAACACGTCGACGTCCCGGATCGTCGCCACGTCCCAGGGGATCCTCGGCCCGTACACCGCCATCGTCGGGCGGACGCTGACCGGACTGCCTGTCGCGGCGGACAGCAGCTCGGCGGCGCGTTCGGCCTCCCAGCGGGCGTGCTCGAGGCGGTCCTTCTTGCTGTACGGGCCGTGCCACAGCTGCCTGGCGTTCTTCGTCCGCACGACCAGCCTCTTGTCCCAGGCCTCCGAGTCGATGGCGAACACGCCCGCCGGGCCCACCACCAGGTGGTCGATCTGCTCGTCGCTGTCCGGGATCGGGCTGCAGTGCATCGCGTGGTAGCCCGCCCGCTCGAGCTTGGCCAGCTGGTTGCGGGTCCGCCGCTGGGCCGAGGTCAGCTTGGCACCGGACGGGCCGTGGAAGACGTTCCGTGACCGGTAGATGGTGTCGGCGATGGCCACGAGCACCGCGAGCGTCAGCCCGAGCTGCCAGGAATGCAAGACGATCCAGAACACGATCCCGACGATGACCGCGATGATGGCCCGCCGCTGCCAGGCGCGCATCCTCGGGTCGGAGGACAGGTGCGCCAGGTTGCCCACCCGCCGGCCGATGCCCTCGCGCGCCGGCGGGTCGGCGTCGGCGCCCACCGGGCTGATCACGATCCGCTGCGGCCCCGTCCCGGCGCCGCCGCCACGACCCGCGCCGCCGCCGGACGAGACGCCATGGCTGCCGTTGGGCGAGATGCCGTCGCGGCCGAGATCCCACGGATCCCCGGTCTCGCCGGCCCCAGGTGAGCCCCCGGCACCGGCAGAATCCAGGCCACCAGCGTCCAGGCCGGCAGAATCTAGGCCGGCAGCGTCCAGGCCACCAGCGTCCAGGCCACCAGCGTCCAAGCCAGGAGCATCGGAGGGATCCCCGGCCGGCTCCCAGTCCCAGAACGACGGCGCCTCGGCCTCCGGAGCCTCCTCGGCAGGCTCAGGCGTCACCTCGGTGCCCGGCCAGGCCCAGGGGACCGGGTCGTCAGCCGGGGTGGAGGCAGCGGGAACCGCCGACGAGGTCGACGAAGCGCCTACTGCGTGTGATCGTGTCCCGCCCGTTTGTTCCCCGCCTCGGTTGTGAATCGTCACCAGCGGCCCCGTTGACTTCCGGTTTCTCCGGTTCAGCCACGCCATCCGGTCTCACCTACCACCTCAGCGTAACTGCCACACGACTCAGCGCATAGCACGGTCACTATGACGATTGTGCCCTATTACCGTTGGTTTTATAGCAGGACCTTGGTCCCGTAAACGCGCCGATCGTCCCGCAGAAACCGTGGTCTACCATCTCCACCATGAGCCAGATACACGAGCTCACGATGATCGAGCTGGCCGCCGCCATCCGCTCGAAGGAGCTCTCGCCGGTCGCCGTGACCGATCACTACCTGCAGCGGACACAGGAGCTCAACGACAAGGTAGGCGCCTTCTTCACGGTAACCGCCGAACTCGCCGCCGAGCAGGCCCTGGCAGCGGAGAAGGCGGTCACCGAGGCACAAGACCCCAGCGCGCTACCCCCGCTGACCGGCGTCCCGATCCCGATCAAGGACCTTAACATGGTCGCGGGCGTCCGGCAGACGCTTGGCTCGGCCGCGTTCGTCAACAACGTGCCCGACGCCGACGACTACGTGGTCGTGGAGATCAGGAGGGCCGGCGCGGTCCTCACCGGCAAGACGGCGACACCCGAGTTCGGCCTGCCGTGCTATACCGAGACCGCGATCGCGCCGCCGGCCAGGACGCCGTGGGACCTGTCGAGGTCCGCGGGCGGCTCGAGCGGCGGCGCGGCCGCAGCGGTGGCCGCCGGCCTCGCGCCAGCCGCCCAGGGCAGCGACGGCGGCGGGTCGATCCGCATCCCCGCCAGCGTGTGCGGGCTGTTCGGGATCAAGCCGTCGCGCGGCCGGATCTCCGAGGGCCCGCTAATGCCCGACCTGGTCGGACTCGGCGTGAACGGCCCCCTCGCGCGGACCGTGGCCGACGCCGCGCTGCTCCTCGACGTGATGTCGGGCAACTTCCCAGGCGACATGTACACCCAGCCGCCGCTGCCGGAAGGCGAGTCGTTCCTCGGCTACGCCAGCCGCCCGCCCGGCAGGCTGAAGATCGCCCGCACGCTGCAGAGCCCCGTCCCAGGCACCGAGATCCACCCGGACTGCGTGGCGGCCTACGAGCAGGCAAGCGGCCTGCTTGCCAGCCTCGGCCACGAGGTCGAGGACGTCGCGATGCCGCTCGGCTCGGACGCGGTGCCGTATTTCGAGACCCTCTGGTACGGCTACGCCACGCTTGCCCCCATCGACCCCTCCCAGGAAGCCATGCTCCGCCCGCTGACCCGCTACCTGCGCGAGCGGGGCAACGCCACCGGCGCCGCCGAGCTCATCTTCGCCCAGGCCTACCTGCAGGCCGTCACCCGCGTGGCGGTCACCGTGTTCGGCGGCTACGACGCGGTGCTGACCCCCACCCTGGCCAGGCCCCCGGTCCCGGTCGGCTACTTCGAGGAGGTCGAGCCCGCGGAGAACTTCGAGCGGCAGAAGCTCTTCACGCCGTTCACCGCGATCTACAACATCGCCGGCCTGCCGGCGGTGAACGTCCCCCTGCACTGGAACGCCGAGGGCCTGCCGATCGGCGTCATGCTGGCCGGCCGGATGGGCGACGAGGGCACGCTGATCTCCCTGTCCGCCCAGCTGGAGGAGGCCCGCCCGTGGAAGGACAGGCACCCCCCGATCTGGTAGCGCCGGTCTGGTAGCGCCGGTCTGGTAGCGGAGCCGCTTTCACCCCAGTCGGCCGAACGTCCCTCCGGTGATACAACTAAGGCCATGCACTTTGGCGCCGGGCGCAGGCGACGGAGCCGTGCGTTCGGCCGGGCAGCCAACATCCTCGCCGCGGTCGCAGTGTCGGTCGTCCTGCTCGGCGTGCTCGGC